>JARFRL010000379.1 GCA_029287275.1 Pontiella desulfatans | reverse complement strand
CTCGTCCTGACGCTCGCCGGATTGAATGACGCAGGAACCGTATTCCGCCTCGTAGGCCCAGACCGCTTCCTTGAAGATTTCCTCCTCGTCCATCTGGAAGCGTTCCACGTTCGTGTTGCTCCGCCGGATGCCGCAGTAGTAGCAGTCTTTCACGCACAAGTTGGAGCACTCGATCAGCCCGCGGAAATACGCGATCTTGCCCACGTACTGCTCCTTGAGGAAATACGCGGTGTCGTACAACGCCTGAAGCTCTTCCGCGTTGGTGATGGACAGCAACGCGACCAACTCGTCGATCGATAAACTCTCGCCCGCCTTCGCTTTTTTTAAAATTTCAACAACCATGATTTCGTCCTCTTTAAAAATACAAATCGCGCTCGCCCGCCCGGACTTGCTTCATCCGTTCCAGCAGCTCGTCTTTCGCTTTGCTCTCGGGCATGTCTTCCACCTCGCGGTCGATCTGACGCAACCCGGCCTCGAGCGTGTCGCCCGTCGCGTAGTCGTTGAGATATTCAAGGAAAGTCAGCACCGCGTTGGGCGTGCAGAAACGCTTCACGAAGCCCGGGACCGCGAATTCCATGAAATGCTCGCCCGTCCGGCCCTTGCGGTAGCAGCCCGTGCAGAACGACGGGATGAAGCCCGCGTCGCACAGCTCGCGGATGATTTCGTCCAGACTCCGGTTGTCGCCCAAAAGGAACTGACTCTTTTTGAAATCCTCCGGGTCCGAATTGGAATAGGAGCCGACGCCGATGCTCGAGCCGCCGTCGATCTGGCTCACGCCGAAGGAAAGCATTTCGTCGCGCAACTCCTTGGATTCGCGGCACGTCAGAATCAGACCGGTGTACGGCACCGCGAGACGCAGAATCGCGACGAGGCGTTTAAAGTCGAAATCCGAAACCGCGTATTTCTCGGTGATCTTGTCGATATCGGTTCCAACCGCGGGTTCGAGCCGCGGGAACGAGATCGTGTGCGGACCGACGTTGAACGTCTCCTCGAGATGGATCGTGTGATAGAGCAACGCCATCGTTTCGAAGCGCCAGTCGTACAGCCCCAGCAGCGCGCCGATTCCCAGATCGTCGATTCCTGCTTTCATGGCGCGGTCAAGCCCGTTCAAGCGCCAGAGATAGTTCGACTTCGGCCCCGCGGCGTGCACCTTCTCGTAGGTTTCGCGGTGATAGGTTTCCTGAAAGATCTGATAGGTGCCGATGTCGGCTTCCTTCACGAGCTTGAAGCCTTCCTCGTCCAACGGCGCGGCGTTGATGTTGACGCGGCGAATCTCCCCCGCGCCCTTTTTCACCTTGTAGACTTCCCGCACGGTGTCGTGAATGTATTGGGCGTCATACTTCGGGTGTTCGCCGTAAACCATGATCAATCGTTTATGACCCAGATCCTCGAGCGCCTCCACCTCCGCGACCAGCTCCTCGGTCAGCAGCGTTTTGCGGTGTACCTCGGTGTTGTCGACGCGGAAGCCGCAATACTCGCATTTGTTCACGCACTCGTTGCCGACGTAAAGCGGCGCGAACAACACGATGCGGTTGCCGTAGATCCGGCGCTTCAATTCGCGGGCCCCTTCGAAAATCTCCTCCGCGAGTTCCGGCGAGTCCGCGTTGATCAGCGTCGCCATCTCCTCCGGCTCCAACCGATTCTTGTCCAGCGACCGCTGGATGATTTCGCGCACGCGCTCCGGCGTCGGGTTTTTGGTTTTCTCCAACCACTCGAAAATATCGTTTTCAGGGATGAAGCTCGTCAAACCTTCGACGTCAATCTTTGGTAATCCACTCATTATCTTGTCCTTAGTAAAAAGTCATGACCACGGAACACACCGAATACACGGAACCGATTCCTTTCCGTGTGTTCAGTGTGTTCCGTGGTTCAACTCCTCGTATGCCAACAAGGCCGACGGGAACGGAGACAACACCCTCCGTAAAACACCCTGCGTCTGGGAAATACAAAGTCCATAGTTCGTGATCGGCACGCCGGCCGCCTCGCATTTTTCAATTCGAGAAAGCACCTCGCGGCGGTTCTGCATGCAGCCGCCGCATTGAACGGCCAGCTTGTACTCCGAAAGGTTGTCCGGAAAGTCGCGGCCGGCGTAAACGTCGATCTCCACGTCGACGCCGACGTACTGCCGCAGCCACCGCGGAATCTTGACTCGACCGATGTCGTCTTCCAACGCGTGATGGCTGCACGACTCGGCGATCAACACCTTGTCGCCCGGCTCCAGTTTATCGATCGCGGCGGCGCCCATCGCGAACTTGCGCAAATCGCCTTTGAGCCGCGCGAACAGAATCGAGAAGGTCGTGCAGGGGATGTCGTCCGGCGTGTCCGCGACCATTTTCAACACCATCTGCGAATCGCAGATCGCGACGTCCGGCTTTTGGTTCAGCATGGCCAGCATGTGGGAATATTCACGCTCCTTGCAAACCAGCGTCGCCGCGTCGTTGTCCAGCGCGTCGCGGATAGTCGAAACCTGCGGCAGAATCAGCCGCCCTTTCGGCGCCTGCAGGTCGATCGGAACGATCAGCATCGCGAGCCCGCCCGGTCGCACCAGATCGCCCATCAGCGGCGGCGGCGCGATGAATTCGTCGGGGCACACGCTCAGCAGCTCGGACTTCAACGCGGCCAAGACCTTGTCGCGCGAGGCAAGGTCCGTGCTGTCGCACCGAAGAAACGCCGCGTCGGTTGGATGCGTCAGATCCATTTTGTTCGCGATTCGGATGACGGGAATGTTTTTGGCCGCGGCCTTCGCGGCGACGCGCGTCTCGAACTCGGTGACCCGATCGCCTTCGTGCAACAGTAGAATCACGTCGGCGCGGTCGAACACGCGTTCCGTCCGATCGACGCGTTTTTCGCCGAGCGCCGTGGTGTCGTCGATGCCCGCGGTGTCGAGGAAAACGACGGGGCCGATCGGCAACAGCTCCATCGGCTTCTCCACCACGTCGGTGGTGGTTCCGGCCTGCTCGGACACGATCGAAACATCCTGCCCCGCGATCAGGTTGAGAAAACTCGATTTTCCCACGTTGGTTCGGCCGAACAACGCGATGTGCAGTCGTAAACTTTTGGGTGTCTTCTGCATTAGCGGTGTCCCAACGCCATTAGATTTTGAGGTGAAAGGGTTTTCGCGACGAGCTCTTCGCCAAGTTCCTCAACGAGATAGGTCTTGAAATCGGTCCGGCCGCCGCGCTTGAAAGCCTCGACCAACCGCGTGGACTCGTCGTATCCGATCGTCGGAAGAAACGCGGTGACGATTTCGACGGAGCCGTTGAATTGGCGTTCGCATTCGGCCTCGTCGGCGGTGATTTTCCCGGCGTGTTCCGCGAGCATGCCGCACGCCGCGCCAAGCAATTCCATCGATTCAAGCAAGGCCGACGCGAGCAACGGCATGAACTCGTTGATTTGCAACGAGCCGCGCGACGCGCATTCGGTCACGATGAAATCGTTGGCTTGAACCTTGATGCCGATCTGCATGACGCTCTCGAGAATGACGGGGTTCACTTTGCCCGGCATGATCGACGAGCCCGCCTGAACCGCGGGGAGTTTGATTTTTCCGAGCATGTGGAGCAGCCGCAGATCGCCGCAGATTTTCAGCAGGTTCGCGGCGCACGCCTTCAGAATGCCGGACACTTCGACGAAGGCGTCGGCGTTCGCGGTCTGGTCGATCAGGTTCTCGCCGCGCGCGAGACCCAGGCCGGTGATTTCGCGTAGTTTATCGGTGACGAGAAAGATGTAGCTCCGCGGCGCGGTCAGGCCCGTGCCGACGGCGGTACCGCCGAGGTTGACGACGCGCAGCCGCTCCTCGCACTTGAACACGCGCCAACGGTCGCGGGCGAACGCTTCCGCGAACGCCCCGAATTCCGCGCCGAGCGTCAGGGGAACGGCTTCCGCCAGTTCGGTTCGTCCGATGGTCGGAACGCCCGCGAACGTGTTTTCCAGGCGCTGGAAAGCGCCTTGCAAGGCTTCGACGCGTTCGGCCAAATCGCGCAAACCGAAGATGGCGGCCACCTTGACGGCGGTGGGATAGACGTCGTTGGTGGATTGATGCAGGTTGACGTCCTGGATCGGATGAACGTCCGCCTGGGCTAGCTTGGCGATCACCTCGTTGACGTAGAGGTTGGTGGAGGTGCCCGCCCCGCCCTGTAGCGCGGAGAGGGGGCATTCGGGATTGGACGCGAGCCGTTCACAGGCGATGATTATGGCGTCGGCTTTCGCCGCGTTCATCAGGCCGAGCTCCTTGTTCGCGAGCGCGCAGGCCTTTTTCACCTCAAGCATGGCGCGGATCAGGGACGCCGGGACGGTAGGTCCCGGAATGGGAAAATTCTCCAAGGCGCGGGCCGTATGAATTCCCCACGCCGCGTCGGCCGGAATTTCCTTTTCGCCTAAAAAATCATGTTCGGTTCTTGTGCTCATCGTTGCTCGTAGCCTGCGGGTTCGGGGGAAATTATTCCTTGATCGAGGTCAAGCATGTTGAACTTTGCTCAACATGGATTTGACGGAGACGCCCGCGATTCGGCCCAGTTTTCCGGTGAGGGAACCGAGCTGATCGGTGGTGGCGTCGATGACGAGCGTGATGGCCGAGCAGTTTCGCTCGGGACACGGGACCCCGGTACGGGCGAGTATGATATCGCCGAATTCAGACAGCAACGTGTTGACGTTGGCCGCGTTGTGCTCGCGGTCTTCTATGATCAGGCCGACAAAGCCCAGGCGTTTATCCATGATCTCCTCCGTTCCGCGCGCGAAACCTTCAGACTCTGTTTGTAGGATCCCTCGCGGTCCGCCGTGGCCGAGCGCTCAGGAAAAGCACGAACCTATTTAAAACCCTTCCGTTGGCAAGAACGAATTAACACCGAGCTGTATCGAGATCGAGTCTAGACAACAAAAAAGCCGACGCGAAACGAATTGGCACCGGCTTTTTCCCCCTGAAACGGAAAGCTTAATAATATCGTTTCGGGCTTGTCGGAAAACAGCGTTCTCCGTTCTTGTCGAAAAACTTTTTCACGGGAAGCTTGCGCAGGTTGTCCACGACTTCGAACCACCACTCACTTTTCGTTTTATATTCGAGCACTTCGCCGCGACTATCGGTGACGATAATCAGGCAACCGCTATACAGATCCCCTCGCATCTGCCCTACCACGTCGAATTCGATCAACTCTATGGTGTCGCTCGAGAGTTCAAATACGCTTTTGCTTCCTTCCGTTAAGCGAAAAGCCTCCTTCTTGTAATCGAGAAGAATATGTTTATCTCCGGCCTTCTCCTCCCCGATCACGAACAATTCCGCCGTCAACTCTTGATTGTACGGCTTCGTGCTCTCCTGCTTGATGACCGCGGTTAGATCGTAATACTGCGACGTGGGCAGATCACTAAGACTATCTGGAAAGACGCGCATTCGGCTCTTTCTTGATATGGAAAGATCCAAACGAGGGGGAGTCTCCAGCTCGATGTAGACCCGGTCGTCAGCGGAAAACTCGCTCTCTGGAACCTTAACGAGCTTTCCTTTTAGTGTTTTGAGCGAAACCTTGCCTCCAATGACCGACATCATTTCAGCCTCGATGGTTTGCCCGTTTCGCAACGTCCAAACGCGCGTTTCACAAAAAGCGGTCTCACAAATAAATATAGCCAACAGAAAAATGATCGTGGTTTTCATGATGCTCCTAATAGTCGCGGAAAATTGGCCCGTTGGTTAGACTGCACTCACCCTCCGGGAGGTATCTCATGATTTGCTCAAGCATATCGAGCGTGAACTCCTCGGTCTTGAAGGCGGGCAACAGCGGTCCACCTTGACGAGTTTGCGGATAGTCCACCCCGTCAATCTCCACCAACAACATCCCGGAAACCAGACCACCGGCCCATTCACCAAACATGACCTCCATCTCGACCGGTTCGCCAGCCTTCAACTCAATCCAGTCGCCCACCTTCATCGTTTTGTCGGCAAGGTAGTACTTGTAGGAGTCGGCCGATGATGTTTTCCAATAATCCAAAATATCCAGACGATTTTCAACCCCGTTCACGAACACGTTTTCG
>JARFRL010000356.1 GCA_029287275.1 Pontiella desulfatans | reverse complement strand
GTACCGTCGCGGCGCGCCGCGACCAGCCCGGCCTCGCGCATCGGCTTCAAGTGGCGGCTCACGGTGGATTGCGGCATTTCAAGCGCTTGCACCAGCTCCGCGACGGATAGCTCCGCCTGATCGATCGCCCGCAGGATGCGCAGGCGGCCCTCATCGGCCAACGCTTTGAAAATGTCGAGGATGTCACTCATTATTCATATATCCGAATTTCCGGATAAAAGGATATTTACCCCGCCCTGTCAATGTTCGCGACAGAAAAACAACGCGGCGCGCTTCTGTATTTCACACATTGCAATGTGTGAAATAATGTTCCGTTTCATTCGGACCCATCGTTGAATTAGTCATGCTTTCGACTTGTTTTTGAACTCCGCGGCGGCGACGTTGTCGGACTTCTAAATTTCAGGATCCACTCATGAAAATGGTAAACAACGCGCTTTCGATCGGCTCCGTGCTTGGCATTCCGATCCGGCTCCATATCTCGCTGCTGATCGCCATTGGCGTACTCTCCCTCTTCTCGGGCTTCAACCTGCTTGCGATATTAATCCTCGCGGTCGGCCTGTTCGGCAGCGTCGCTTTGCATGAATTAGGGCATTCGGTCGTGGCCCGCGCCAAAGGCGGCTACATCCACGAAATCGTGCTGTATCCCTTCGGCGGCGCGGCGAAAATCGCGAACCTCTCCAAGAAACCGGTCGATGAAATTCTGATCGCGCTCGCGGGGCCGGCGGTCAGTCTGGTGCTCGCCGGGCTCTTTTTCCCGTTTGAGCCGACCTACTACCTCGGCTACCTGAACGCGATGCTCTTCTTCTTCAACATTCTTCCGGTTTTTCCGATGGACGGAGGCCGCGTGCTGCGGGCCGCGCTGACGATCAAGAACGGTCGACTGAACGCGACGCGCAAAGCGGCTCAGGTCGGGAAATATTTCTGCGGACTCTTCGTGATCGTCGGGTTGTTCGGCATGCCGCTTCAATTTTTCGGCGTGATCGGTCCGTTTCAAAAGAATCTGATGCTCGCGTTCATTGGCGGTTACATCTACATGGCCGGACAGCAGGAGCTGCGCATGGTGATGATGGAGCATCAGGAAAGCCGCGCCAGCGGGTTCCGCGACGGAAACATCGACGTGGAAGTCAGCCCTCCGCCCTACGCCGCGGGGGGCGGCTCGGCCGGATCGTGGTTCGAGAAACTTCGGGGACTATTCCGCGGCTGAAGCCGTGGGTGGCGGCAAGAGCGGTTCTTTGCTTTGCGGAACCTCGCGCTGATACTCAATGTAGTCGTCCTTCTTCTCCTCGGTCCGGATCAGGTGTTCCATGATGATGAATTGCCATACGCCGATGATGATGAGAATCGCGACGAACAACACGGCCAGCACGGTCCAAAAATATTTCTCGTTCTCGCCTTTGCGGGAGATATGAAGCAGGCGGCGCAGGCCGGTGTTCTTGCTGCGACGCTTTCGTGATTTGTCATCGAACGCCCGTTGCGGGCGGGCACGACGCCGCCGCTTTTTTGAAGGCTGTTTACTGCCGAACGGCATCGGCTCGCGTTGTTTGTAAATATCGGTATCAGACATCTTCGGTTCCGAGTTCATTAAAAAGAACGGCTAAGTTAGCTAATTCACGATGGCGCGTCCACCCATTCCGCGTCCAAAAGCGCGACGGTGCGTTCGATGACGCCGCGGTTACCGGCCACCACCTTCGCGGCCCGTTCTCCGAGCGCGGTCCGCTCATCCGCGTTGGCGACGAGCCGACCGACCTCGGCCGCGAGCGATTCGGCGTCCGCGACCTGTCGGATCGCATCGGCGTCGAGGAACGTCGGCATGATCGCCGGAAAGTTTTCCATATTGGGGCCGACCACCACGGCCTTGCCGCACATCGCCGGCTCGATCGGGTTTTGGCCGCCGTGTTCCGTCAGACTCTTGCCGACGAAAATAATGTCCGCGACGGAATAAAAATTCCGCAGCTCGCCGGTGGTGTCGACGAAAAGCAGATCCGGCGCGGTGGTTTCGTTGAAATCATCGATCCGGCTTCGGCGAACATAGGACAGGTTTTTTTCCGCGAAACAGGCCATCACCTCGTCGCGGCGCTCAACGTGCCGCGGCGTGATGATCATGAACAGGTTCGCGTGTTTCGCGCGCAGGGTTTCGTAGAGCTCGCAGAGCGCGGCCTCCTCGCCCGGCCAAGTGGAACCGCCGAGCAAAACGACCGCGTCGTCCGGCACGTGGAGCTTACGCGTCACTTCTCGGGCGACCGCCTCGCCGGTTGAATCGCGTTCGGCGACATCGAACTTCACCGTGCCCATGCGATGGACGTTCGCCTTTGGCGCGCCGATCGAGCGCATCCGTTGCTCGTCGAGCTCGCCTTGAACGCAGATCGGATTGATCCGCCGCAAGACGTCCGCGGTGAGCGCCTTCAGCTTGCGGTAGCCTTTGTGGGATTTTTCCGACATCCGCCCGTTGATCAGCGAAACGGGAATCCCGTGTTTGTCCGCGAGCCGAATCAAGTTCGGCCAGAACTCGCCTTCCACCAACACGATCCGAACGGGGTCGATGATCCGCAGGACTTTGTTGATGATCATCGGCAGGTCGACGGGGAAATAGAACAGCACGTCGCGCTCGTCGATTTCCTTGAGGCCGATCGCGTGCGCGGTGGAGGTGGTGGTGCTCAGCGCGAAAAACGCGTCCGGATGAACGGCGCGCCAGGCCTTGATGAACTTTAGCGCGACGTAGATCTCGCCGACGCTGACCGCGTGCACCCAAATCCTCCGACGCGCTCGCAAGCGCGCCTTGGTCTGGGTTCCGAAACGCCCCACCCGCTGCTCGAAATGCTGGCCGTATCCGCCGCGTTTGAGCATGCGCGAAATGAATTTCGGCAGCATGAACAGAAACACGATCGGGAAAAGCAGATTGTATAGGATCCAGAGCATGGGGCGCGAAAAGGGCGGGAAGGTTCAAGACCGTTCCCGCCCCGTCGGTTTCTTTAGAACTTGAGGTCGGCTTTTTTCAGACGCGCGCCGAGCTCGCTCAACACGCGCTCGTCGTCTTCGTCGCCCGCGGATTCGAACACCGCGCCGAAGCGGATGAACGGGCCGGTGTTGTCCCACGGCACGGTGGAGATGCCGAAGTTCTCGATCAGATACAGCGACGCTTCCTCCGCGGTGGCGAAGGTGATGTCGCCCGCGCCTTTCGGCGCTTTGGTGTAGAGGAAGAACGTTCCGCCCGGCATTTTCGCGTCGAACCCGACCTCGCGCAGCACCTCGACGATGCGGCGCAGGCGCGTTTCGTAGTGAACGCGGATGCCTTCGGCGAGCGACTCGTCGGCGATGCCCGCGCACGCGGCCTTCTGGATCGCGAGGAACTGGCCGCTGTCGCAGTTGTCCTTGATGGTCGCGAGCGCGTTGACCGCCCAGGGCGCGCCGCAGAAGAAGGCGATGCGCCAGCCGGTCATGTTGTAGGCCTTCGACATGGAGTGCAGCTCGAGACAGCAGTCCTTCGCGCCGGGGCGTCCCAGGAGCGAGGAGCGTTCGCCGTCGTATACCAGCGTGGCGTAGGGCGCGTCCTGCACGATCAGAATGTTGTGTTGCTTCGCGAAGGCGATCAGCTCGTC
>JARFRL010000331.1 GCA_029287275.1 Pontiella desulfatans | reverse complement strand
TCGTTTTATCGGTGTTTGCGGCGCTTGCGCTTTCCGCGCGGATGGATAGAATGGACCAAAAAGGGAGGCGAACGCGCGTGGTGTTGAACAATCCAGAACAGATCGGCGATGATCTGCCGACGCGGTTTCGGCCCGATCTGGGGACGGTGCTGGTGGCCGGCGCCACGGGCTATATCGGCGGCCGCCTCGTTCCGGAACTCATCGGCCGCGGCTACAAGCTCCGCGTGATGGCGCGCGCCGAATCGCCGGAGCACGCGGAACGCTGGCCGGACGCCGAAGTGGTTGTCGCCGACGCGCTGGACGAGGATCAGGTCAGCGAGGCGCTCGAAGGGATCGATACCGCCTATTACCTGATTCATTCCATGCTGGTCGGACCGCGGCGATTCGAGGATACCGACACGCTGGCCGCGCGCAACTTCCGAACCGCCGCGGAGAAGCGGGGCGTCAAGCGAATCATCTACCTCGGCGGATTGGGCGACACCGCGACCACCCTTTCGACGCATCTCGCGAGTCGTTCGAAGGTGGCCGACGAATTCGCGCGCGGCCGCGTGCCCACCACGATTCTGCGCGCCGCCATCATCATCGGATCCGGCTCCGCGTCGTATGAAATGATCAACCACCTGGTTCGCAAGATCCCGCTGTTTCTCGTGCCGGCTTGGGCGAAAACAAAATGCCAACCCATCGGTCTGCGCGACGTCCTGAAAATTCTAATGGGCGCGCTCGAGCTGCCCGAGACCGCCGGCCGAACATTCGACATCGGCGGCGCGGACATCCTGACCTACGAGAAAATGCTCCAAACCCACGCCCAAGTGCTCGGTAAAAAACGCGTTTTCCTGCCCTCGCCGATTTCCAACATCGGGTTCTATTCCTACATCACCAGTCTGCTCACGCCGATCCCCGCGGCCATCACTTGGTGTTTGATGGAGAGCGTCACGCACGACGTGATCTGCCAGGAACACGACATCGAGACGCTGATCCCGTTCCGCCGCATCACCTGCAAGGAAGCGCTCGTGTTGGCGCTCTCCCGCGAAGAGCAGGACGCGGTCTCCACTCGGTGGTCCGACAGTTATCCGCCCGACTACGAGCTCGCGATCAAACTCAGCGAGATCGAAGGCGCGCCGACCTACACGAGTTCCTATTCGCTCGTCACGAGCAAATCAGCGCGCTCCCTCTTCGAGTCCATCACGAAGATCGGCGGCAAAGAAGGTTGGTTCCATAGCACGTTCCTGTGGCGCCTCCGCGGCGCGATCGACCGTCTGCTCCGCGGCGTTGGAACCACCCGCGGCCGCCGCAGCGCGAAGGGCCTGCGCGTGAACGACGTGGTCGATTTCTGGCGCGTGGAAGAGGTCAGCTATCATCGGCAGTTGTTGTTGCGCGCCGAAATGAAGGTGCCGGGATACGCGTGGCTCGAGTTCCGCGTTGATCCGATCTCCGGCGAGAAAAACCGCCTCTCCGTGAACGCCTACTACAAAACCAAAGGGCTGTGGGGACGGACCTATTGGTACATCTTCTTGCCGTTTCATCACTTCATTTTCGACGACCTCATCAAACAGATCGAGCGTCGGAGCGGAAGCTAAACATCGAACCATTCGGTCGGGTCCACCTTGTAAAAGCCGCGCAGCTTCTCGAATAGTTCGGGGTGTTTGCTTTTCATCTGTCGCGGTTTCTCGAAAAAAGTCTCGGTCGCGACCGAGAAAAATTCCGCCGGATTGGTCGCGCCGTATGGATCCATGACGTCCTTCCGGCCACGCTCGGTTTTGTCGACCAGCTCTTCGAAATCATGGCTGAAGACGCGCGCCCAGGTCTGGTAGGCGTTCGATTCGCCGAGGATCGGCGCGCCGTCGGCCGCGCCGTTTTCCTGATCTAGCTGATGCGCGAATTCGTGGAAGGTAACGTTTTGGCCGTCCGCGAAATTGCGCGCGCCGCCCGCCACGCTGTTCCAGGAAAGCACCACCACGCCGACGTTCCAAGACTCGCCCAGCCGCGCTGTTTCCCCGTCGGTGTAGGTATGTGGATAGAGCAGGATGGTTTTCAACTTGGGGTAGACCTTCACGTCGCGGCCAAGCAACAGCATGCAGGCCTGCGCGGCCACCGTGACCTTCATCTCATCCGTCAGCTCCAATCCGCCGCAGCCCTCGAATTTTTTCTCGGCGAGAAAAACGTTCATCAAGCCCGCGAGCTGTTTCCATTGCTCCTCGGACATTTTGTCAACGATCGGAAGCGTCCGTTGAAGAATCGGTTTCCACGTTGCCGCGGGAAGGGCCGACATGAGCCGCGCGTGTTTGTTCGATCTCGATTTCTCGCGGATCAAGATGATGAGGATCACCAACGCCGCGATCCCGACGACCAGAATCACGCCTGAAATCATTGGCCCTCCGTTTCTTCGAACGCGACCATCAGCAGCGTTCGGGCGAACATGCTTTTTGGATACGCCACGCGGCACAGCTCTTTTTCACGAGCGATCATGCCGCGGCTCTCCAGCTTGCGCAGATGACGCGACATAGAAGGGTGGGGTATGTCCGTCCGCGCGACGAGCTCGCTCGACATGAGCTTCCTGTCTCGCAAAGCATTGATGATCTCGATCCGACGCTGATGCGTGAAGGCGGTGCTGTAATGGATGATTTCCTCGTTCGAGGCGCCTGAGGAGAACGCTGTTTTTAGCGCGTTTAAAAGTTCAGCGGCGTTTTCCACGTTGGGATTGGCTTCCGCGGAGTAGAAAACGTTACGCCCGCGAGGGCGCGCCAGAAGGAGTCCGCGGGCGCCGAGCATTCTTAGATAGGCGCTAGCGACGCCCTCCGTCAAGTTTGCTTCATTCGCGAGATCGGTGACCGATCGGTTTTGGTCGGGTAGCAGAAGCCGGACGAGCCGCAGCCGTGGGTCATGCGCGATGACACGGCAGCTTCTCCATAGAGTTGGTTTCAGTTCTTTCATGAGATCAACCTGATCATACATCGCGATGTGTGAAATAGATATCTGAAATATTCATGATTTTAATGAACTTTGTTCCACACATCGCGATGTGTGAACAAGCGCTTTCTTTTCATTATGCCTTCAGGAAGTGTTTTTGCGCTACGGAATCTTGGCGGTGATTTTGTTCGCGACCTCGGCAAGCATTAGGCGTTGCTTTTCAAGCGGAGCGCCTCGGTCTAGTTTGGTCTGAAGCGTTCCCTGCCAAACCTTCGCGTTCGCTTCGGCGTCGTAAATCAATAGGGTAAGGGTGCCTGTCTCGACGGTATAGACGTTCAGGTCGGGTGCTTGATCTTTATAACCCCACGCGCCTTTGTCGTTGTCGTACGTGAACCCGCCGGTCACGCGGGATTCGTCGTCGCGGGCGGCGGAGGTGTATTCCTCGTGTTCCGAAAGCTTGATGTAATAAACCACTTGAGTATCCGCCTTGTCTGAAATCATGACTTGTTCCCAGCCGCGGCCCGCCAGCTGGTTGTTCAGCAGCTTGTGGAGATCCTCGTTGAGCACGGTGTCATCCTCGTTCAGAATTTCGGCCGGGGCGCGGACCCACTCGTAGGTTTTTACCGCGCTGAAGTCGAAGTCGCCGCTCTTTTCGGACGAGACCTTCATGCTGGAACATCCGCTTACACAGGCGATGAGCGCGACGAGAATGGCGTGTTTCATGCGGTCTCCTTGGTTGATGTTTCAATATAAGATCCGCTACCTTCCCTGTCCATGAGTAAAACCGATCTGATCATTATTGGGGGCGGCGCCGCGGGTTTGATGGCGGGCGCGGCCGCGGGCGAGCTGGGGCTGAAGACGCTGGGGCTTGAACGCAAGCACAAGCCCGGCCGCAAGCTACTAATGTGCGGCAACGCGCGTTGCAACCTGACCACCAACATTTCCGAAGACCGGATGATTCAGATGTTCGGCGATCCCGTCGGGCCGTTTCTCTCGCCCGCGCTCAAGGCGTTCTCGCCCTCCGCGGCGCAACGCTGGTTCGCGGCCAACGGGCTGAAGACGGTCGTGAAAGCCGGCAACAAGGTCTATCCCCACACGGAGCGCGCCTCCGACGTGCTCAATCTGTTCACCGATCGCCTGCGCGACGGCGGAGTTTCGCTCGCGTGTTCCGCGGTCGTGCTGAACGTGGAGCCCTTGAAGGATGGCTTTCGCGTCACCACCGACAACTTCGTGGTGGAAGGGAAATACCTGCTCGTCGCGACCGGCGGCGTCAGCTATCCGAAAACCGGCTCCGTCGGCGACGGGCAGCAATGGGCCGAAAAACTCGGCCACGGCATCGAGCCCTACCGGCCCGGGCTAATCGGATTCGAGGTTGATCCGGGCGTCATCAAAGGGCGCGTCGGGACGGTTTACGAAAAAGTCGCGGTGGAGGTGCGCGCGGCGGGCCGATTGGTGGGGGAAACCCGCGGCGTGTATGAAATCGAAAAGTGGGGCGTCGGCGGAACCGCGCTGACGGACGCGTCGCGGTTCGTCGCGCGGCGCAACCTCGAAAACTATGTTCTGAAGGTTAATTTCGCCGAGGGCGGCTCCGAGGAGATTCGGCCGCGCGGAACGCGCTCCATCAAAGAGGCGATGGTGACGGTCGGCGGCGTCGCGCTCGACGAAATCAATCCGGAGACGATGGAGTCGCGGAAGCGCCCGGGACTTTATTTCGCGGGCGAGGTGATGGACGTGGACGGGCCGACCGGGGGCTATAATCTACAGGCCGCGTTCGCCACGGCCCGTTTGGCGGTCGCGGCCGTGGGACGACGTCTGGGCAAGAAAGGCTACGCGGAAACGCGGCCGGCCGAGCCGAAGCACGGCCCCGCGAGAAACGCGGGCGGCCGTCGCCGTCGGCGCTGAATAAATCAGCCTAATGGGTTGTCATCAAAGCTCATGCCTGTAAGGTGCGCGTTCATCTCATCTATAAAAAGAAAGGCTGTTTCATGATTGAAAACGGACAAAAAGTTAAAATTCACTACACTGGAACCCTGAACGATGGAAACCAGTTCGACTCCTCCGCGGGGCGCGATCCGCTCGAGTTCGAAATGGGCGCGGGCATGGTGATTCCCGGATTTGAAAAAGGCGTGGCCGACATGGAAGTCGGCGAAAAGAAAACCATCAACATCCCCGCCGCGGAAGCCTACGGCGAGAAGCGCGAGGATCTCGTGATGAACTTCGAACGCTCCCAGCTCCCGCCGGACCTCGAGCCGGAAGTCGGCATGATGCTGCAGATGCAGGGTCCGCAGGGACAGCCCGTTCCGGTCACCATCACCGCGGTGGAAGAAGCGGCTATCACCATCGACGCGAACCATCAGCTCGCCGGTCAGGATTTGAATTTCGAGCTCGAGCTCGTATCCGTCGACTAGCGCGCGGCTATTCCCCGAGATAGATCAGGAGCTTGTCGTGCGCGAGCACGACGAGGTCTCCAACGCCGTCGCCGTTCAGATCGCCGGCTTCGAGATCGTGCGGCTCTGAGCCGCGGCCGCGGCCAACGTTCGCGAAGTCGGACGTGAGAAACACCTCGAACACCAGTTCGGTACGCAGTTCCTCGCCGTGTTGGCTGACGAGCTCGATGGCGCGGTTGGATGGGTCGACCAGCGCGACCATCGGCCGCGGCGGCGTTCCGAGCTTGATCAGTTTGGCGTAGGCCAGCAACGGGTTCTCGGAGGGCGACGTGTGCTCCGCCGCGACTTCCACGTCGAGTTTGCTTCCGTTGCCCATCACTTCATTAATGCCGGTTCGGTCGAGCAACGCGATAACGTCGCGCGTCGGATGATTCAGCTGCGCCAGATTGAAAATAGTTTGGTCGGCGTCGGGGATGTGTATTTTACCCCACTCGCTTCCATCCGCCGCGAAGCGGACCAAATCGCCCGAGTTCCGGTCGTAGAAGAAGGTGCCCGTCGAACCGTCCAGCAGTTTGTAGGAGGCCGAGGCGACCATCTCGCCGCGGGGATTTTCCGGGTTGTATTGCCGAGTGACCTCGTAGCGGTCGCCGCGCCATTCGAAGCGCCGCGCGATCGCGCCTTTCGAGACGATCAGTACCGATCCGTCGCCGGGCGTTTCCATGCGGACGTTGCCGAGCGAAAGCGGCAAGGTCAGGGCGCGGAAGGATTCGCTGGTCATCTCCTCGAGTTTTCCGTCCGCGCATAGGCGCGCCTTCGGCGTGTCGTAGGCCATGAAGAAGATGACGCCGGTCTTGCCGTCGGGCAGGCTGAACGCGAGCAAGTCGCCGGGGTCGTTTTTCATGTCGAGCGGGAACACCTCGCTCTCGAGCGTGGCGCCGGATTGCTTGACGAGCATCAGCTCCTTGTCGCTGTTTTTGCAGACGCACCATATCTCGTCGCCGGTCTCGACCGCGCAGGCCGCCAGCACGTCGCCGGGTAGTTTTTGGATCGCGGGAAAGCGCTCGAGATTCTCGGCCTGATGGATCGCCGCGATCTTCTCTTTCACGCTGACCACCAGCACGTCGCCGTTCGCGGTCCGCGACATGCGCGTCACCTCGGACAGCGTATCGATTCGTTTCGGCTCGGGGTTGAGTCCTTCCGGTCCGCCGGAATAGAGGTGGACGCGGCTGAGCTCGGGCGCGGCGACGAGCAGGTCGTCGTATCCATCGCCATTGAAATCGCTCGCGATCCAGGCGGGTTCGGCCTTCTTGTTGGTTCCCTCGAGCCCGACGCGGCCCGGCGACACCTCGCTCGCTTCCATGAGCTGGGGTTGCTCCTTCTTCAGGAAATCGTAGAGGCGGAACGCCAGCCGGTTGCGCAGCACCATGCCAACCCGCGGAACGGCGCCGTCGGCTTGCAGGATATCCATGTATTGCCGCGGCGGCAGATCGACCGGTTGCTCGATGCCGAACACGCCTCCGCCCTCGCCAAAACGAATCTTGAGTGGATTGCGGGCGGTGGTGAAGTGGAAGGCGAGGTCCGGAACGCCGTCGTTGTTGACGTCCGCGATGTCGCCGAAGAAGCTTTTATCGCCCGCGAACGCGAGGGTTTTCTTCTCCACGAACGGGCGCTCCGCCGCGTTCCATAGCAGTTCGGCTTCGTCGCGGTGGCAAACGAGAATATCTTTCAGTCCGTCGCCGTTGAGGTCGCCGAGTTGAATGGTGGTGACGGTGTCCGGCGATTTGATGAAAACCTTTTCCGCCGCCCGGAAGTCGCCGTCTTCTTTCTGGTAGCGAATTCGCAGGCCGATCGCGGATCCGAAGGTCGCGATGTCTTTGAGACCGTCGTTGTTCAGGTCGGCGACGCGCGCGGCTTTGATGCCCTGATCGACGATGATGCCTTTGTCCTCGAACCGGTCGTCGAGCTCGGGCAGGTCGGCCAGCTTTTCGCCGTTCGGCTTGCGCAGCAGGATTTCCAGCCGCGAAATGTGGTTGTTCGCGAACAGGACGTCGTCGAGCCCGTCGTTGTTCAGATCGGTGACGATCAGCCGCGTCGTGCCCTGCTTGAACTTGAAGATTTCGAGGGGCTGAAACCCGAAGTCGCGCGCGGGGGCTTCGTCTTTCGCGACCGCGGCGAGGCAGAGCAGGCTGGTTGAGAGTAGGATGGTGAGTGTCCGCATGCCGATGGTCCGTTAGTAGTTCAGAATAATGGTCTGGTGAAGGCCGTCGCGGGTTTCCTCGATGAATTGATAGGAGGAGTTGAAGAAGCTCGCGATGTGGTCGGCGGCGGGAAGTTTATTGAAGTCGGGCGGCGGCAACGCGGCGCCGCTCTTGGCCCATTGCTGGTTGATCATGCCGAGATACTCCGGCTTCGTCAGTTCCGCGATGATGACGCTCATGTGTTTTTTCCAGTCGATCGCGCCGTAGCCGAAGGCCTTGGGCGAGATGTTGCGCCGCAGTCCCATCACGAGCTCGGTTCGTTCGAAGGCCCCGTTCGCGGCGTTCTCGCTCGTCACGCTTCGCAGGACTTGCCGGATCGCGTCGGGCTCGCCGTAGAGCAGATGATCGGAGGTGACCGCGATGCCGACTTGCTCCTCGGGCGACGCTTTTTTTGGGGAATAAATCTGATGATCGAGGAAATCGAGGATCTCGATGCTGGCCGCGACGTAAGGCGCCACGGCGGGCGCGGTCAGCGCGCTTTCGAGGCCCTGCTTGAACGCCACGCCGTCTTTCAGTTCGATCGCGATGATGGAGTTCGCGACATCGCCTTCAACCGTTCCGAAAGAGAGGTATTTCGTGCCGAGGTG
>JARFRL010000304.1 GCA_029287275.1 Pontiella desulfatans | reverse complement strand
ATAATAAAGGGCCACGCGCTCGTCATTCCCAAGAAACACTACGATCCAATCACCGAAACGCCCGATGAAACGGCCTCCAAAATATTTCTCATCGCCAAGAAAATAGCGACCGCGCAAATGAACGGTCTGCGCGCGGACGGCGTCAATATCATGCAAAACAACGGTAAAGCGTCCGGCCAGGAAGTGGAGCATGTTCACGTGCATTGCATTCCGCGCTTCGAAGATGACGGGCACCATTGGAACTGGAACCCCAAGAAATACGATGATTTTGACGAAATGAATGATTTGGCCTCGAAACTGCGGGAAGCTCTTTAGAAAACGATGAACAATCCAAGCATATACGATCTACTCGAACCGGTTCTGAAAAAGGATCTCCGCTATACCGTCGAAGCCTACATCTTCGTCCGCGAAGGCCTCGACCATACCGTCAGGAAACTCGAAAAACCGCGCCACGTAAGCGGTCGGGAACTGCTGGACGGCATGCGGGAATACGCGCTCAAGGAATACGGTCCCGTCACCAAGCGCGTGCTTTCCGAGTGGGGAATCAACGAGTGCGTCGATTTCGGAAACATCGTTTTCAACCTCGTTGAAGACGGGCTTCTTGGAAAAACCGAAGAGGATTCCATCGAGGATTTCATGGGCGGCTACGACTTCGACGAAGCCTTCATTCTGCCTTTCCGGCCCAAGAAATCCGTCTCCTGTTCCACCAAATAAGCGCGTCGCCGCGCTCTCGAAATCCAAAATCCTCGCTTTTCGTACGGCGTTCTGTCTGAAAACGCGTTTACGTTTACGTCCATTAAACGTCTACGAGTGTTTTTAAAGAATACCAACCACGAGGTAGGGGAATGAACAAACCCGCGAAGCCGGTCAGCCGGCTCTTAATCACAGCGATGTTTTCGCTAAACCTTTCGGGCGCGTTCGCCCAAACGGCGACCAACCAGACCGCGGAGACTTCGGCCGAAGCCATTCCACCGGGCACCGCGCTCACCAGCCAGCGCGACGCCTCCACCTCGATCGCCCCCGTCCAAACCTCCGTCTCGCGCGACGCGTCCAAGTCGGAAGTGGCCATCAACTGGGAAAACGTCACGCTGAAAGACTGCATCGAGGTTCTCTCCCGCGATCTCGGCATGGAATTCATCATTTCGCCCTCCGTCAACGTCACCCAGGAAATAAGCATCCGCGCCGGCGACGTCACCACGTGGGACCGCGCCAACAAGCTCGAGCTGTTCGACGCCATCCTCGACACCGCCGGCGTGCAACGCATCCAGCGCGGCCGCGTCTGGGTGTTCGCTCCGTCGGACATCCGTCCCGTCGTCCTGGGATCCACCGATTCGGATCTGCCCGACGGCCAGCCCGTCATCGGCGTCATCAAACTCGAGAACATCAGCGGCGCCCAAGCGCAGCAGTTTCTCAACACCATGGGCGGCAAACCCCAGCGCGTCTTCGCGATCGGCGGATCCGAAACCATCATCGTGCTCGGCACCAAAGCGTTTCTACGTCAGGTCGAAGAGCTCGTCGCGCTCATCGACCTGCCCCCGTCCGTCATGGCGCGTTTCGTTCTCGAAAAGGCCGACTCCGAAGACGTCGCGGGCGAGCTGACCAACATCTTCTACCGCCAGGTCGGCAACAACGGGCAAGCCGTCCGCTTTTTCGCCGTTCCGCGCCTAAACACCGTCATCGGCCAGAACCTCGCGCCGGGCATGATTCCGCAGGTCGAGAACTGGGTCGGCATGCTCGATAGCGCCGACAACCTCGGCGGGCGCGTCACCAAGGTCTACCGCATGCAGGTCATCGAGGCCGAGCAGATTGGAAAAACCCTCAATCAACTCTACTCCGACCTCTACCAACAAGCGCAGCTCCGCGAGCGCGAACGCGGCAAAACCGCCACCAAGATCGCGAAGGCCAACGGCGCGCCGGCCGCCGCGCCCGCGAAAGCGAAAGCCGGGCCGAACGCCAACCCGAAAAAAGCCGCGGTCGCCGCGCCGGCCGCGCCAAGTCCCGCCTCCTCCTCGGCGGGCGACGCGGCCGCTCCGGGCACCACCTCCATGGACGAGGAAGTCATCATCCTTTCCGACAAAGACACCAACACGCTCATCATCAACGCGCCGGCCGACATGCACCGCGAGATCGAAAAAACCATCCAGGAGCTCGATCAATCTCGCCGCCAAGTGCTCATCGAGACCGCGATGGTGGAAGTGGTCCTCGACGAAGGCACCGACCTCGGCGTCGAATGGGCCGTGCAGGGCGGCGGCGATCCGAGTCAGTTCGGTTCGCAGGGAAGCGGTTTGACGCTCGAAAGCCTCGTCACCGGCGCCGCGACGATCCCCGGCATCACGGACGGCTTCACCTACTTCATCAACTCCAACAACAAAAAGTGGGCGCTCATCAAAGCCGCGCAGGACGAAAACCGTCTACAGGTTCTATCCTCCCCGACCGTCCTCACCCGCGACGGAATGGAAGCCGAGGTCTCCTTCGGTCAGGAAGTACCGGTCCGCCAGAGCAGCGTCACCGATGGCGGCCGCGAGAATTTCTCGTTCGACTACCGCGACGCCAAAATCACGCTACGCGTCACGCCCCACATCGACGACAACGAGATGGTCACGCTCAACCTCGAGCAGGAAATCCGCCGCGTCATCGAAGACAAGATTAGCGAGGGCGAAACCGCGCCGACCTTCCGCACGCGCGAGATTCGCTCCAACCTGCAGGTCGACAACGGCCAGACCATCATTCTCGGCGGCCTGATCGAGCGCGGCGACATCGTCGAACGCGTCGGGATTCCCTATCTCATGGACATCCCGTTCCTCGGCGTTCTGTTCGGCCGCAACGTCACCCGCAAGGAAGGCACCGAAATCCTGATGGTCATGACGCCGCACGTGGTCGACACCCGCGACGAAACCGACCTGCTCACCCGCGACTTCCGCCGCAAGGTGCTCGGCGGGCTGAACAAGAGCAGCGACGACATCCGCGCGATCTACCAACTGATGGAAGAGGACGAAGAACCGTCCGCGGCGGAGGCGAACTAATGGCCTACCGTCCCATCGGCGACATCCTCGTCGCGAACGGAGCGGCCAATCGCGACGCGGTCGAGAACGCTCTACGCAAGCAGAACGAGGGCAACGGTCTTCCGAAGATCGGGAAAATCCTGGTCGATTCCGGCGCGGTCCAGCCCGCGGAATTGGTCGCGGCTCTTTCGGAGCAATACGACCTGCCCACCTGTCCCCACGAAAAGCCCGCGGATCATCTGTTTCTCGAGGAACAGCTACCCTTTCCCTTCATGATCGAGCACCGCGTGCTTTTCCAGACGCTGGAGGATTCCATCTGCGCGATCACCGACGATCCCTCCGATTGGTCCACCATAGAGGCCGCCCGCCTGCACCACGGCGAGGCGCTGCCGATTTATCTCGTCGGCGAGGACCAAATGGACGCGGCGCTCGAGAAGACGCGCGCCTTCGCCGAAAACAATCTGAAATCGATGATGGCCGACGCCGAGGTGTTTCAGGCCGGTGAGTGGGGCGACGAAGAGGAACACCTCCGCGACCTCGCGCTCGAGGCGCCCGTCGTCCGCATGGTCAACCTCATCATCACGCAGGCCGTCGAAAAGCGCG
>JARFRL010000301.1 GCA_029287275.1 Pontiella desulfatans | reverse complement strand
GTTTTCAACCATGCCGCCCAGACCGGAAATGGCCATGATCAAGCCGATGATGGTGCCCAAGAGTCCCATTGAAATGAGCAGCGCCGCCATGATCGAAATCGAGCGCACACGCGAATAATGGCCGGCGTGGTAGGTGTCGATGGAGGTGTGAATGTCAACGACTTGTCCTTGACGCTTGTAGTCGGCGAGCTTTTGAAAGATGTCGGCGAGTCCGGCCTTTTCATCGGCGCGCGGCAGTTGTTTCGTTTTCGACACGCGCTCGAGCATGTCCCACTCCGAATGCAACTGCAGGGCGGCGCGGAACGAGATCGCCAGACCAAGAATAAACAAGGTGGCGATCACATAGCTCATGCCGGTCTCATCCGATCGGAATCCTTGCAGAATAAAGTCGCGGGTCACGAATCCCATCACAATGGATAGGCCAATCGCCCAAATACCCCACGAAACAAGCGGCTTTGTTTTTGTTTTCATCAAATGAATCTCCGGAAGTTCTTTCTGTTAATAATGCCGCTAAATTGAGCAGGTAACATGCCATGCAAAGAGAAAAGCGTGGCTTGGGAGGTGTTCACGTCGCGATGGATTTGGCGGGGCCGTAATGTGCGGCATATGGAACGAATACTGCTTAAATTGCCCTCAATCTACAGGTAATGAATGGATAACTTTAGGAGTATTGGAAATGAATCAACGAGGATTTCTCAACCTATTGACGGCGCTGGCTCTCGCGGTGGCGTTTTCTTTGACGGGTTGCGCCCCGATCACGGTCTCGAGCGTGCCCGCGAACGCCAGTATATATTACAAAGACAGCGATAAGCGGATTGGAACGACGCCCGCGAAAGTTAATTTGTTCGCGAATTCAAAGGAAGTGGTGGTACGCAAGGATGGGTATTTTTCGAAATCGCTTTGGCTATCAACCCTTGATCCGAAAAACATCACGGTGGAATTGAATCGTCGCACGAAGGTGATGCTGTTGAGTCTGCCTAGTGGGGCTGAACTCTATGCGAAAGGGGAGTCTGAAAAGATCGGAAACACCCCGTATCAGTTCAACTACGACAAACCCTACCGCGAATTCGAGATTCGCGCGCTCGGCTACGAAACGAAAGTTTTCACCCTCCCGGAAGATCCCGAGGGCAACGTGGTGGTGGAATTGGTTCGCGAGCCATCGATTGTGCTTATGACGAAGCCGGTTCATGTGAATGTCATGGATAAATATGGTCAAAAAATGGGCACGACGCCGATGGCCGTTCCGGCCGAGAAAAATGTTACGCTGACCCTGAGTCAAGCGGGCTATTATCCGATGGAGATCACCTTGGGCCCTGAACAGGAAAGCCCCTTGAAGTTGGAACTCGAACGAGAACCCATTCTCATGATCCAGAGCGAACCGGAAAACGCCATCGTGAAGCACCGCGGCGTGGTGCTCGGAAAAACACCTTATCAAATCCTCGCGAAGGACGATATGACGCTGGAGATTTCCTTCGATCGCTACCACACGCGTCAAATCACCGTTTCGCCTGAATCGCCAAACGAGGTCAAGGTTCAGCTTGAGCCGAAATCCTACGTCACCGTGCGGAGTTCCCCCGCCAACGCCAAGTTGTACCGCTCCGGCGGCGTGGAACTCATTGGGGAAACCCCCGTTGAGATTCTGGTGGAAAGAGACACCTCGCTTGAATTGCGGAAACCGGGCTACGCCATCAAACCCTTCATTCTTTCCTCCGACTCCAGCCGAGACGTCGTCGTGCCGCTAGAGAGCTCCATCGATGGCTTGGAAAAAACCGTTCTGATCGACAGCGATCCCTCGGGCGCCAAGGTTTATCGTCCGGGTGGAGCGGAACTGATTGGAACCACCCCGCTCACGCAGCGCGTGCGCTTTGAACGCGCGCTCGAGCTTCAGTACGAAGGCTACAAAACCAAGATTGTTACCATCGCGCCGGACTCGTCCGACCAGATTGTTTTCGCGTTGGCGAAGGATGGCTCGGCGGGGAACGTCGTGATTAGCGACCCCTTGCTGAATATCCCGTCATCCTTTTAGCTCGGTTTTCTCCTGGAAGCCTCGGCGCGGTTTTCCAGGATAAATCCTCAGCGAGGCTCTTTCCGGAAACGAACGAGGTCTAGTCGGGCTTGATTTTGTTGGCCATCGTTTCGACGCCGATGATGATCACCACGCCCGCGGCCATGATTCCGATCGCGGTGAAGGTTTCCGGGGTGAGCTCCGGCAGGTGGTACGCGTAGCCCACGACCTTGATCTTCTCTCCGAACGTTTCGGTGATCTCGTTCTTCCACGGCCACAGGATGGCCAGCGAGCCGAAGATGAAGCCGGTGAGCAGGGCGATGGTTTGATCGTGGAACTTCTTGAAGATCCAGGAAAGCACGCGGGCGAACGCCGCGAGGCCCAGCACCGCGCCGATGCCGACCGGTAGGATGACGCCGAAGTTGAAGGTGTTC
>JARFRL010000264.1 GCA_029287275.1 Pontiella desulfatans | reverse complement strand
CCACTTCGTCCGGGCCGAACGCACCGAAAAACAGACCCAGTCCGATGATCAGCGACGCGGCGATCGCGACCGCCGGTTTCAGGACCAGGAGTTTGGCGCGTTTCTTCTCCGGCGCGTTGAGGCGCGCCTCGCGCAGCACGTTTTGAACGGCTTTCAAGGAGGGTTCCTCGACGGCTTGAAAGGCGGCGCGCGACTCGATCAGCGCGAATTGGAAGCGCTGGCACGAGTCGCAGTCGTGCAAATGCGCGGCGAGCTCGTTCTCCCGTTTGGCCGGAAGTTCGCCGGAGTCCTGTAAAAGCATCCAGTTTTCAGCGTTTTGACAGTTCATGACATAGCCTCCACTAATTCGTCGTACTCGTCCTTAAGAATAGAACGCAGTTTGCCCAGCGCGTATTGCATGCGAGCGAGACAAGTATTGATCGAGCACTTTTGCAATTTCGCGATTTCCTTGAAGGAGGTGTTGCCATACATGCGCAAAAGAAACACTTCCTTCTGATCCGGCGAGAGCGTTTCCACCGCCGCCTCGATCCGTTTCCCCAACGAATTTCCGCCCGCTTCCTCCGCGGGGGTGATGCCCGGCGCGGCCAGACGATCCTCGAGCGTGGCGCCGTCGTCGTCTCCGCCGCCAACGGCGCTTTGCATGGAAACGTTTTTCTTGTTCCGGCGGGCGCGGTCGATCACCAGGTTGTGCGCGATCCGGAACAACCAATTCAGGAAATTCTTGTGCTGGAACTTATGAATGTTTTTGAGCGCGCGGAACCAGGTTTCCTGAAAAATCTCGTCGGCGTCCTCGCGGCCTTCCGTCATCTTCAAGATGAAGGAATAGAGCGGGCGCTTATATTTTTCCACCAACGGTTCCAGCGCGTTGGCGTCGCCACCCAAATAAGCGTTGATGCTATCAGTATCCGATTTATCCATTCAAAAATTCACTTTCGTCGCGGAAATAACGGGGCGCGCGCCCTGTTATTGCAAGAATTCGGACCGGATTTTTCCGGATATCGGATCATTTTCAAGCCGAATACCGACGTCGCGCTTATCCACCAGCTCAAGTTCGAACCAGTCACACTGGCCGTTGGGGTAGAAGCGAATCAGGTAAAGGTCCTCGAACGCGTCGTCCTCTTCCGTCCAATTCTTGTCGAAGTTCTTGACGGATAGATCGTCGGGAAGAAACCGCCTGACCTCGCGCTCGACGCCGACGTTTCCAAGGCCATCCTCGTCGCCGTCCGTGAAGCCGAGTCGTTTGAAGACGTCCTGATCAATGACGCCGTCCGTTGTGTTGGTGGGAGCGGCCTCGCGGCCCCCCAGGTAGATTTCCATGGTTTCGGGATTAAGCACCATGGTCATCGTCTCCTCGCGCATGATCGCCATGGCGCGGGAGTAGCCGGCCATTTTCATGATCATCCGTCCGGACGTGCGCAGTTTATGGCCGCGCATCGATCCGGAAAAATAGGGGATTGAGACGCTGGAGACGATAATGATGATCACCACGACCAAGATCACTTCAATCATGGTGAAGCCCGATCGAAGCGGCTTGGCGCGCGGTTTGACGCGGTCGCGGGAAATGCTCATGCCGTCGGCCAAGCGCTACTTCTGTTCCCAGTTGTTGATGGTAACGCCCTTGCTTGAGGTGCAGGAAAGGTCGAACGTGTGTTTGTTGTTCGAGCCGGGCGCCACGTAGGTGAACGGCTGATCCCACGGATCTTTCGGGACGAAGTTGCTTTGGAGGAACGGGCCGCCTTTGGATTCGTCGAGCAACCCGTCCAGCGTGGTGGGATACGTGCCGTTGACCATCTCGTATTCGGCCAGCGCCATGCCGACGGTGTTGATCGTCGAATAGGCTTTGGAGATTTTGGCTTGTTCCGTTCGGCCAACCAGTTTAGGTCCCACCGTGGTCGCGAGAATGCCAATAATGATCACCACCAGAATAATCTCGATCATGGTGAAGCCCGAGCGGCTTCCAAAGCGGCGTTTCTTGCTGTTTTCGTTCATGATACTCACTCCTTCATGGTTGGTTAAATATGCAGATTATCGGTCAGCGTGAAGATCGGAAGCAGTAGGCAGAAGGCGATCACGCCAACCACGATCGCGACCATCACGATTAAAAGCGGTTCGAGTATGGTGGTGCAGGTTTTCACCATGCGGTCCAGCTCGGCGTCGTAGCGCCGGGTGATGTGCGTGAGCGCTCCGGCCATGTCGCCGGTTTCCTCGCCGACCGCGAGCATGTCGATCAGCAAGCGCGGGAAGACCTTGCCCTGCGCCAACGGCTTGGAAATGCTGGCGCCGTCGGTCACGCGGTCGCGGGCTTTGCCGATTTCGCCGGAAATGACCACGTTCGCGATGGTTTTCTGAACGATGCCCAACGCGGGGAGAATTTGAACGCCGTTTCGCAGCAAGGTGCCGAAGGTCCGCGCGAAGTGGGCGTACGCGTTCATCATCACGATTTGACCCATGATTGGAATCCGCAACACCGTCTTGTGCCAGAAGAATTGTCCCTTGCCATGTTTGATCCACTTCTTGAACCCGACGAACGCGGCGACGAGGAGACCGGCGGCGATCAATCCATATTTGACGATGAAATCGCTGACGGCCATGAGCGCGAGCGTCGGGGCGGGCATGGTGGCGCCCATGCTCTCGAACGATTTCGCGAAGGTCGGGACGATGAAGATCATCATGATGATCACGGCCGCGAAGCCGACGGTCATGACGATGAGCGGATAAATCAGCGCGGAGATGACCTTGCCGCGGGCTTCGTGCACGCGCTCGTAGTGCACGCACAGGTTTTCCAGCGCGAGGGGCAGGTTGCCCGAGGCTTCGCCGGCGCGGACGAGATTGACGTATAGCGCGGTGAAGGTTTCCGGGAAAAGTCCCAGCGCGTCGGATAGCGAGGTGCCCTGAACGATCTCGTC
>JARFRL010000220.1 GCA_029287275.1 Pontiella desulfatans | reverse complement strand
GTTCGACGTCACGCGCCCCTCTCAACTGCCGACCTATGAAAACCAATACGGAGCGGACGGCAACTTCTACGCGTCCGTCCGCCAAACCCGCCTCGGCTTCAAAACCGCGACGCCGCTGGGCGACGAGGAGATCAAAACCATCTTCGAGTTCGAGTTGTTCGGCGTCGGACCGGACGCGGGGCAGACCACGTTCCGACTGCGGCACGCGTATGGCGAATACAAGCACTTCGGCGCGGGGCAGTATTGGAGCGTCTTCATGGATCCGGACGTGTTCCCGAACTCGGTGGAATACTGGGGTCCGAGCGGCATGATCTTTTACCGCAACGTGCAGTTCCGCTACATGCCGGTCCGAACCGAGAATACCTCCGTCGCGCTTTCACTCGAGAAACCCGGGGCGAGCGGCGATCCCGGCGTGCTCGCGGGCGATCCGTCGCTCACGGGGGTGGTCGCGCATTGGCCGGTTCCCGATCTGGCCGCGCATTATCGCCGCGCCGAGGACTGGGGCCACGTTCAAC
Organism: Pontiella desulfatans; assembly: GCA_029287275.1. GTDB lineage: Bacteria > Verrucomicrobiota > Kiritimatiellia > Kiritimatiellales > Pontiellaceae > Pontiella > Pontiella desulfatans_A. Next base: position 1,357 of record JARFRL010000220.1, on the reverse strand, counting down.
TCGCGGGCATTCTACGCCACACCTCGCTCGAGGATCAGGGCGGCGTCGCGCCGGATTATTCGGAAGACTACCTCGGCTGGGGCCTCAACCTGAGCGGAACCTAAACGATCAAGCAGGACACCGTTCGGCTTCAACTCGTATACGGCCACGGCATCGGCAACTATCTCAACGACGGCGCGCCCGACCTCGCGGCCACCGGCCCCACCGCGACCGGCGACGCGGAAACGCTGCCGTTGCTTGGAATCGTCGCGTTTTACGACCGGACCTGGAACGATCATCTGACCAGCTCCTTCGGCTATTCGATGTACGACGTCGGCAATTCCGCGGGACAGGCCGCGGACGCCATGAAACGCGGCCACTACGCCCTCGCGAACCTGTTGCACCACCCCACCAGCAACCTGACCTACGGGCTGGAGGCTCAATACGGCAAACGCCAAAACAAGGGCGACGGCCAGATCGTCGGCGGTAATCTGATCGAAAGCTTCGACGACTTCCGCGTCCAGTTTTCCATCAAGTTCGCGTTCGGCGCGAAGCTCGGCGGCGAGTCGTGAACCTCAATCCCTCATCAACCAAGGAAATCCATATGAAAATAAAATCCCTCGTTTCCCTGTTCGTCCTCTGCGCGGCGGGCGCCTCCGCGGAACCCCGCGGCTGGGGCCTGGGTCTGGGCGTGTTCGACGAAGACTTCGGGCTCCACGCCCGCAAAGACTTCAACCTCGGCGAAGAACGGCAATTCGACATCGTCCTGCAGGGCGGGCTTTACAACCAAAACAAATGGACCGGTCGGTTCGACGCCGACTTTCATTACGTGTTCTTCCCCGCGTCCACCTTTAGATTGTATCCGCTGGTGGGCGTCGATTTCGCGCTTCAGAGCAAGAGCAACCGCTTCGGCGTCAATCTGGGCGGCGGCGCCACGGTGGAGCTGAACGCGGCCACGCGCTTGTTCATCGAGGCCAAATACGTCGCCGGCGATTGGGATGGCTACGCGCTGACGGCCGGGATCTATTTTTAGCCGACCCAAAGCGCTCGACAGTTCAAGCCTCGTTGGATGTAATGGGTTCTAGCGAGGACAAATAGACATGCGCCACATCAAAGCCAAAGCCTGGGAACAGAAACTAAAGCGCGTTTTCGACGAGATCGACAACGTGCTCGAGGACGAGTTCGGCCGAAAACACAACCTGCACCCCGCCCGCCCGAAACGCGGCGCGACCTCCAGCCCGAGCATGGACGGCCTGTTCAACGTCGGCGCGTCCTTTTCCGCGGGCTACGGCTCCAAGTTCGGACCGGGCTACGTCGTCAGCATCCGCGTCTCGACCCTTGAACGAGTCAGCGAGGAGCTGAAAAGCGAGGCGCGCGA
>JARFRL010000355.1 GCA_029287275.1 Pontiella desulfatans | reverse complement strand
CCCGGCCGCGATCGGTCCGTCGCGGAAAACCTCGAGCTGTTCGAGAAAATGAAAAACGGCGCGTTCGCCGACGGCGCTTGCGTGCTGCGCGCCAAGATCGACATGACCTCCCCCAACCTGCACCTGCGCGACCCCGCGATCTACCGCATCAAGCGCGCCACCCACCACAACACCGGCGACAAATGGTGCGTCTACCCGATGTACGACTTCGCGCACTGCATCGAGGATTCCATCGAAGGCGTCACCCACTCCATGTGCACGCTCGAGTTCGCGGTGCATCGCCCGCTCTACGACTGGATCCTGGAAGAGCTCGAGATCTTCCAGTCGCGGCAGTACGAATTCTCCAAGCTGAATCTTACCTACGTCGTGCTCAGCAAGCGCCGCCTGTTGCAGCTCGTCAACGAAGGGCTCGTGACCGGCTGGGACGATCCGCGCATGCCGACGCTACGCGGCATGCGCCGCCGCGGCTTCACGGCCGCCGCGATCAAGAAGCTCTGCGCCATCGTCGGCTGCACCAAGTTCGAGGGCGTCACCGAGATCGAGCAGTTCGAAAGCATCGTCCGCGACGACCTCAACGAGAACTCGCGCCGCGCCATGGGCGTCGTGGATCCAATCAAAGTCGTCATCGAGAACTATCCCGCGGAGCTGACGGAGGAGTTCGAGTTGCCGAACCATCCGCAGAAGGAGGAGGAAGGCAAACGCGTCGTCCCCTTCAGCCGCGAACTATGGATCGAGCGCGCCGACTACATGGACGACGCGCCCAACAAGTTCAAAGGGTTCACCATCGGCCGCGAAGTCCGTATCCGCGGCGCCTATCTGGTCACCTGCGACGCCGTCGAGAAAGACGCCGACGGCAACGTGATCTCGCTCTCCTGCACCTACGATCCCGAAACCAAAGGCGGCAGCGCGCCCGACGGCCGCAAGGTTCGCAGCACCATCCACTGGGTTTCCGCGAAACACGCGGTCGACGCCGAGGTCCGACTCTACGACCGCCTCTACACCGTCGAGAATCCGCTGGGCGACAAGGAGAAGGATTTCAAGGACTTCATCAACCCCGACTCGCTGGAAGTCATCACCGCGAAACTCGAGCCGATGCTCGCGGCCGTCGAGCCCGGCGCGCGCTTCCAGTTCGAGCGCGTCGGCTACTTCTGCGCCGACCTCGAACACACCGCGGAAAAACCCGTCTTCAACCGCACGCTGACGCTGCGCGCTCCGCGAAAAGGATAAAAGGAAAGTTCGTGGTTCCGCCTTGATGCGGCTGTTCCGCGGAGACCGCCTAAAGGCGGAACTACATACGTCTAATCATGAAACCCTTCCGCGAAGTTAAACTCAATCTCTCCGGCTCGCTCTATCTTCATAGCATGCCGGGTAAAGAAGAACCCCTGTCCACCTGTTTCCAGGCACTGAAAGAGGCGTTGGTGGACCATATTATCTGCCTGAACCCCACAGAGGAAATTCAGGAAAAATCACCTGATTACGCGGCGGCCATTCAGGGGAATGCCGTACCGTGCGGACTGATCCATCTCCCCATCGGAAACCTCGGGATTCCGGACGATACCGAATCGTTTCTTAACCTTGCCCGAGCTGTCGCCGAGCGGTTGAAGTCTGGAACCAGTTTCCTCATTCATTGCAAGGGCGGTGTCGGTCGCACCGGAACACTGGCGAGTTGCGTCGTCGCCGCGCTCAACCAACCGCTTTCGCTCGTCACGGATGCCGGCGGCAAAGCCGAAACGGAAGCG
>JARFRL010000068.1 GCA_029287275.1 Pontiella desulfatans | reverse complement strand
TCTTGAGCGGCTTGCCTTCCATGAAAATCTCGATCGTGTTGTCGTACGACTTCGACATCTTCTGGCCGTCGACGCCCGGCACCACCGCCACGTCGTCGCGGATCGAAGGCTCCGGAATCGTGAACACCTCGCCGAACGCGTTGTTGAAACGGACCGCCAGATCGCGCGTCACTTCCACGTGCTGTTTCTGGTCGCGACCCACCGGCACCACGTTCGAGTTCACCGCGAGAATGTCCGCGGCCATCAGCACCGGATACGCGAACAGACCGTGCGAAGCCGCGATGCCCTTGGCCGTTTTGTCTTTATAGGAATGGCAACGCTCCAGCAATCCCATCGGGCAGAGCGTCGAGAGCAGCCACGCCAGTTCGTGCACTTCCGGCACGTCCGACTGGCGATAAAACGCGGTCTTCTCCGGATCGATGCCGCACGCCAGAAAGTCCAGCGCGACGTCCGTGGTCATTTGGCGCAGCGCGGCCGCGTCCTGAACGGTCGTCATGGCGTGGTAGTTCGCGATGAACAAATACGCCTCGCCCCGCTCCTGCAGCTCGATCGCCGGCTTCATCATCCCGAAGTAGTTGCCGATATGCAGCTTGCCCGAGGGCTGTATGCCCGAAAGTATTCTCATTTAAATCGCTCCAAATCCTTCTCGTAAAAACAGAACCCGTGTTTTTACCCGTTCCGCGGCCGCGTTACAAATCCATAAGCCGCGCAATCCCCTGTTTTCAAGGGTTCCCGGTCGAGCGGGCGCCCACCGCGGACATCGTGACCACTTCACTCATATTTTAATTGAACAAGATACCCCCACAGGGTATCTACAAGACTAGATGCAGACGTGAACGCCCCAGGAATGGAAAAAACGAATATGATCTGGCTTGAAAACATACCGACCGAGATATGGCGCGTCACCGTCGCCATGGCGCCCTACCTGTTGTTTGGATTCCTGATGGCGGGCGTGCTCTCCGAACTGATCTCGCGCGAGTTCGTGCGGCGGCATTTGGGGGGGCGCAGCTGGATTCAATCGTTGAAAGCCGCGTTGGTGGGCGTGCCCATGCCCGTGTGTTCCTGCGGCGTGATTCCGCTGGCCGCGTCGTTGCGCGAGCACGGCGCCAGCCGCGGCGCCACCGCCTCGTTTCTGGCGTCCACGCCGCAGACCGGCGTGGACAGCCTGATGGTCACCTACGCGTTGCTCGGCCTGCCGTTCGCCGTTTTCCGCGCCGTGGTGGCGTTCATTTCGGGCATACTCTGCGGAACGGCCGTCGAAGCCGTCTCGACAAAAGAAAGCCAAGCGGAGGTCGAGGTCGATCAGGAAGATGAACGCCCGCGAACGCCGCTGGCGGAAAAACCGCGGCGCATGTTCCACTACGGATTCATCGCCCTGCCGCGCAATATTTCCAAAGCCATGCTTTTCGGGATCGTGCTCTCCGGCGTCATCAGCAGCGTCATTCCGGAAAACTACTTCGCGGATAAAATGGGCGACACGTGGGTGGCCATGCTGCTGATGCTCGCCATCGGCCTGCCGCTCTACGTCTGCTCGTCGGCCTCCGTCCCGATCGCGTTGGCTTTCATTCAGGCAGGAATCGCCCCCGGCGCGGCGCTGGTCTTTCTCATCACCGGCCCCGCGACCAACGCCGCCACCATCACCACGCTCGCCAACGTGATCGGAAAAAAACAGGTGGCCGTTTTTCTGGCCGTCCTCACACTGACCGCCCTCGCCGCGGGGATGATCATGAATCAGTTTCCGATGCGAACCGAAGCCAGCGCGTACGCCTGCCACACCGATCATAACGCGGGAACCGGCCCGATCCTCGCGGCGGGCGCGCTGCTCGTCATTCTGCTCAACGGCGCGGCCCACGGCTGGTTGAAATCATTGAAGAAAAATCGATAGTCCGCTTGGAGGACGCATGAAAGACAACGCCACGACGCACGAGGAAAACAAGCCGCGGCTCGCCCGAATCGAAGGACAGGTCCGCGCGGTCGGCCGCATGATCGACGACGGTGAATACTGCGTCGACATCATCACGCAAATCCAGGCGGCGCGCTCCGCGCTGCAGTCCGTCAGCAAGATCATTCTCGAAAAACACCTCAAGCACTGCGTCGCCGACGCGCTCCGCGACAACGACGAAGCCGCGATGGACGAGAAGCTCGAGGAAATCATGACCGTCATCAAGAGGATGGGGAAATAATTAGGATCGAATCAATGAATAGAAAAAAAGCAACCCTACTCGCGATCACCACCGTCATGGCTCTCGTTGTCGGCGCGGTGGCCGAGGAAACGAAAGCCGAACCGAAAACGCAGACCACCTGCCCCGTGATGCAAGGCCAGCCGATTGAAAA
>JARFRL010000478.1 GCA_029287275.1 Pontiella desulfatans | reverse complement strand
ACGCGGATTCCACCTCGAAAATGGCTTCGGAAAAATTTTCGATGATGGGCAGCAACTCGTTTTCGACCGCGCTTTCCATGGGCAGTTCCAGCTTCAACACGCGGTCGACCATCTCGCCGTCGGCGTTGTCGCAGAATATGCACGGGAACTGTATGTCGTTTCCGATTTCGGAGAAGATCTGAACCATTACGTCGGGGCTGGACGCCGCGGTCCCGAAGGCCGCTTGGTAAAAGGAGTAGTCGTACGGCGCGGCGCCGGGTTCGGTCGTGGCGGCCGGGATGACGTGATCAACCGTCCAGTCCGCGACGTTGCCAAAAAGATCGATGGGAATTCCGGCTTCGATGGGTGGATCTTCGATGTGAACGGTGAAGAGGTCGGGACTGGTGAACCCGACGAATGGATACCACACTTCCAGCGCGACGGAATAGGTGTTCGAAATGATGACGCTGACTACTTCGCGTTGAATCTCGCCCTCGTCGTTTTCGGATTCCTCGATGACGGGCAGAAATTGAAAGGTACAGGTGAGCGCGAGTTCGTTGATCATGGGAACCGGCTCCACGGACCGGTCGGTGTAGTCGCCCGCGGCGTTTTCCGGGACCGAGTCGACATCGAGGTAGTCCCTGAGCTGGTTCATGACGAATTCATGATCGACCGCGGCGTTCTTCTTGAGCTCGTTCTCGATGAAGGTTTCGGCGAGGGTTGTTTCGTTGGTTCCCATGAAGACGCGCGGCGTGGAATTGGTTGGAGAGAACGAGAAGGTGTCGAACGAGGCGACGGGACCGCGCAGGGCGCCGCCGCGGGGGCCGTCGTTCATCGAGACGAGATCGCGTAGCGACTCGAACCGGCGCCAGGCGGTGTCGCGGTTGTGAACGAAGGCGAGTCCGGGACTTTCCGCCTCGTCGGTCGAACCGTCCGTCCGCACCAGCTTCGCGTCCGAACGCAGCTCGGGAAGCAGGCGGGTGTTCAGCTGGATCTCTTTCGGGGAGACGCCCGCGCCGCGTTCGATCAACGCGCCGTCGGCGTTCAGCCCGCCGACGTGGTTGGCGTCGAGCAGGCCCGAGGTGTTCACGATCACGTATCCGACGCGGCCGACCGGATTGGACGGTCCCTGTATGGTTTGCCAACGGGCCTGAAGCAGCGCCGCGTCGAACGCTTGCTCGATGGAAGGATCGCCCAGCGGAAGATAATCCTCTTCCATCGTGAAATCGACGCCGTCGGTCAGGCGGGGCGAGGCGTCGTCGTCGGACGCGATCGCGAACAAGTCGGGATAGTTCGTTTCGAAGAGGGTGTCGATTTCGACCATGGCGCGCGCGAGGGCGGCGTGGAGCAGTTGGCGCGTCTGGGCGCCCGCGAGATAGGCTCGGCCGGAAAGCCGCTCGGTGCGGGCGCGGGCGGTGAACGCCACGATCAGGATCGTCAGGATCGCGAGGAATCCGAGCGCGATGACCAACGCGGCCCCGCTTTTATCGCGCCTGTTTCGCCGCGGGCTAAAGGTCGATGACATGGGTGCCTTGATTGATGAGATAGACGCGGCGGGAGTAGAGCCGCTCGTGGCGGGTTATGAGTTTGATGCCCGAAGTCGGGTTCCCTTCGCCGTAAAGACGCGTGGCGCGCGCGACGACCGACGCCGGCGCGAGCCCGATGGTGACGTCGACGAAGCGCGGCGCCCGTTCGGGATCGAACTGCCCATCGACCCCTCCGTCGTTCCAGTCGGGATCTCCATTCACGACGACGCGCAGCGAGGTCGGCATGCCGTGTTCGGCCAGGTTCTCGTTCGTTTCGTCGGTCGTTTCGGTCGTGCTGGTGGACATGTTCGGGCGGGAAGGGAGGTGGATGGTTTGGAAGTCGGCCGCGGTTTGGTCCGCGGCGCTGAAGTAGTAGTCCGAATGGCGAATCATTTTTTTGACGTTGCTGTTCTCGGAGCCGGAGGAGCCGTAGGGCGCCTCGATGATCAACTGTTTATTCCAACGCCGATTTACCAGTGGAATCAGGCTGATCGGCGCGGTGTCGCGCCGGATGCCTTCGAGATGGCGCCGCGCGCCGGTGGTGATGAAATAGAGGCTGTTGTCGAGATCCTCGTTCAGCTCGTGAACGCGGAAGGCGACGTTGGTCCGGATCAACGCTTGCGCAAGATCGCGCTCGATATAATCGAGCGCGACGCGCGCGGTTTCGTCGAGCGTGATGCCCGCGTCGCCTTCCTGAACGGCCCGTTCGCTCTCGCTGAATATTCGAGCGATCATCAAGGCCATCAGCGCGAGGATGGTAATGGACACCACGATCTCGAGCAGCGTGAAGCCCTGTTTGCGTTCGCCTGTTCTCATGGGCGTTGATTCCAGTTGTGGATTTCCGTGTGGAAGACCCGCGCCTTTTCGCGCGTGTTGAATCCCGGCCAGACTTCGAGCGTGAGCGCTTTCAGGTCGGATTCATTGGTCACCCGCAGGCGGTAGGCGACGCCGTATTCGCGCGGGCTTTCGCCGCGGGTGAGGTTGGAGTCCGGGTGCGCCACGGTGAGGCGCGCGGGGTCGGCGTTTCCAATCTGAATGGAGATCGGCGTTTGGTCGTGTCCGGGAATGGACAGCGTTCCATGGTCTGGTATGGCGTCGAAGTCGAGGGGGTGGAGGTAGTTTAAAACGAGGTCGGAGAAGCTTACGGCTCGGAGGTCGTCGCGGGCTCTGGAGGAGGTCTCGAGCGACGCGCCGAGTAGGCCGGTCACCGCGACGACGCCGATCGTGATCACCAACAGCGCCAGCAGAATCTCGATCAACGTGAAGCCGCGTTTATTTATTTCAAGGGGTCTCATTGTTCAACGTCCACCAGTTCGCCGTTGTCGTCATATTCGATGTCGATGATCGAGCTTTGTCCTTGTAGATCGATTCGGATCTCCTTGCCCGCGGTGGAAAGTTTGATCAGCGCGCCTTGTTCGATCGTTCCCTCGCAAAGCAGAACGCGCCGCGTCCAATAGCGATAGGTCGACATGTTTCCTTTGGGGGCGAAGCCCGCGACGACGTGGGTCTGGTTTCCGATCCGCAATTCCCCGCGTTCGCTCAGCGCGCCGTTCCACGAGACCCCTTCGTTCGGGATGAAGATGTTGTCGTCGGGGTCCGACTCGAAGTCCAGCACGACGCCGCGCGGCAGCGTTTCCCAATCCTTGACGTAGTAGCCATCGGCCTGCGTGGGCGCGCCCGAGCTGATGTCGATGGCGAAGACGGCGTAGGCGCGGTAGGCGAGTTCCGAGTCGGTTTGTTCGTCGTGGAAAACGAGATAGGTCGGTTCGTTTCGGCTGACGGCGTGTTGCCGCGCGAGTTTCGCCGCGGAATGCAACGCGTTGGCCGCGGCTTCCAGCCGCGTTTGTCCCGTGATGTTGGTGAGCGCGGGCAGGGTGATCGCGAACATGATCCCGATGATCGCGACGACCACCAGCAACTCGGCCAACGTGAAGCCGGTCTGATTGGAATGGAAAGTTCTTTTCGCCACCAAACAAGGATATCCCAAGCCGGTTGGCGCGGGTATGTTTTTCTCGCTCAAATTCAGCGCGGGCTTTTTTCGGCCGAGAAAAGCGGGTTTTTCCGCGTTAAAAGGGAATAAATTCGCGAGGACCTTGACTCCTTTGGGGGCTCTGATAAATATAGACCGTTTTTTGTTCTGTATGGTGGTCTTAGAAAACAAGGAGAAATGAAAATGGCACAGAAAAAATATGTCTACTTCTATGGAGTTTCGAAAGAGCTCACGGAAGGCGATAGCTCCATGAAAGCGGTTCTCGGCGGAAAAGGCGCCAATTTGGCCGAAATGGCGAACGCGAACCTTCCCGTACCTCCGGGATTGACGATTTCCACCGAAGCGTGCGCGTACTATTCCAAAACCGGCGGCAAATACGCGCCCGAAATGGAAAAGCAGCTCAAAACGCAGCTGAAAAAGCTCGAAGAAAACATGGGCAAGAAGCTTGGCGATCCCAAAGATCCGCTGCTGGTTTCCGTTCGGTCCGGCGCGGCCGTCTCGATGCCGGGCATGATGGATACCGTTCTCAACCTGGGACTGACCGACAAGTCCGTTCTCGGCTTCATCGAACAATGCGGCAACGAACGCACCGGTTGGGACTGCTACCGCCGCTTCATCGACATGTTCGGCGACGTCGTCATGGGGCCCTACACCGGGCTGACCCACCATGATTTCGAGGTTGAACTCGAAGCGCTCAAGAAAAAATACAAGGCGGCGGAAGACACCGACCTCACTGCGGAGCAGCTCAAGGAGCTGGTCGATATTTACAAGAAGGTCTACCAAGCCAAGGTGAAGAAGCCCTTCCCGCAGAATCCGATCGAACAGCTCGACCTCTCCATCCGCGCCGTCTTCGGTTCTTGGGGCTCCGAGCGCGCCGACAAGTATCGCCAGATCAACAAGATCGACGGACTGCTCGGCACCGCGGTGAACATCTGCACCATGGTGTTCGGCAACATGGGCGCGGAATCCGGCACCGGCGTCGCGTTCACCCGCGACGGGGGAACGGGCCACTCCAAACCAATGGGCGAGTATCTCATCGACGCGCAGGGCGAGGACGTGGTCGCGGGCATCCGCACCCCGAAAGACCTCGACGACATGCCGAACGAGAAGTCGCCAATCTGGAAAAAGGCCTACGCCGACCTTCAGAAAATCATGGGTCGCCTCGAGCGGCACTACAAATATCCGCAGGACGTCGAGTTCACCGTGCAGGAAGGCAAGCTCTTCATGTTGCAGACCCGCAACGCGAAGCGCACCGGACTCGCGGGCGTCCGCTGGGCCGTCGAGATGGCGACCGGCAAGGATTTCCACACCGGCGAGAGCCAACCCAAGATTCTGACGCAGAAGGAAGCGCTCATGACGCTTTCCGGCGACGACCTCGAACAGTTGCTGTTCCCGATCTTCGACATCGCGGCCGAGAAAAAAGCCAAGCCGATCACCACCGGTCTTCCGGCGGGACCCGGCGCGGCCGTGGGTAAAATCGTCTTCGAGGCCGCGGACGCGGAAGCCGCCGTCGCCAAGAACGCGAGCGAGCAGGTCGTGCTGGTTCGTCACGAAACCAGCCCGGAAGACGTGGGCGGCATGTGGGCCGCGCAAGGCGTGCTTACTTCCACCGGCGGCATGACCTCGCACGCGGCGGTGGTCGCGCGCGGCTGGGGCAAGTGCTGCATCTGCGGCGCCGGCGACATGAAGATCGACTACAAGAAAAAGACCGTCACGGTCGGTAAGAAAGTCCTGAAGCAGGGCGACTGGATCAGCCTGAACGGTTCGACCGGCATCGTGTACGACGGCGCGCTCCCGACGCAGGTGAGCCCCGTTGTTTCCGCGGTCGTGGATGGGAAACCTTCCGCGAAGAAGGACCCGATCTTCAAAATGTACGAGCAGATCTCGAAGTGGTCCGACTCCAACCGCACCATCAACGTGCGCACCAACGCGGATACGCCGAAGGATTCCAAAGCGGCGCGTTCCTTCGGCGCCGAAGGCATCGGCCTATGCCGCACGGAACATATGTTCTTCGAAGGCGATCGCATCTGGGCCATCCGCGAGTTCATTCTCGCCGAGGACGAAAAGGCGCGCAAAGGCGCGCTCGCGAAGTTGCTCAAGCATCAGCAGAAGGACTTCGAGGGCATCTTCAAGGCGATGGACGGTTTGCCGGTGACGGTTCGTCTGCTCGATCCGCCGTTGCACGAATTCGTGCCGCACACCCGGAAAGACCAGCAGGAAATGGCGAAACGCCTTGGCGTGCCGCTCAAAAAGGTTTCGGACCGCGTGCAAGAGCTGCACGAGTTCAACCCGATGCTGGGGCACCGCGGGTGCCGATTGTCCATCACCTATCCCGAGCTTTGCGTCATGCAGACCAAAGCGATCATCGGCGCGGCCTGCAAGGTGGCCAAGCTGAAGAAGCCGATCAAGGTGCTTCCGGAAATCATGATCCCGCTGATCGGCACGAAAGCCGAGCTGGACTTCCTCGAGAAGATCGTCCGCGTGAACGCCGAGGAGATCATCGCGAAGACCGGTTCGAATGTGAAATATCTGGTCGGCACCATGATCGAGATTCCACGCGCCGCGCTGACCGCGGACGAAATCGCGGAAACGGCCGAGTTCTTCAGTTTCGGAACCAACGACCTGACGCAGATGACGTTCGGCTACAGCCGCGACGACATTGGATCGTTCCTGCCGGATTATCTCGGCGAAAAGATCCTGCCGTCGGATCCCTTCCAGCATCTCGACCAGACCGGAGTGGGTCAGCTCGTGAAGCTGGGGGTCAAACGCGGCCGCGAGACGCGTCCGGACCTGAAGTGCGGCATCTGCGGCGAACACGGTGGAGATCCGGAAAGCGTGAAGTTCTGCGTGAAAGCCGGCCTCAACTACGTCAGCTGCTCGCCGTACCGCGTTCCGATCGCCCGACTGGCCGCCGCTCAGGCCGCCATTAAAGGCTAGGCGTCGCGCCGAGTCTGAAACTAAAAAAGCCCGTCGTCGCGACGGGCTTTTTTCATTCAGGCGGCCTGCTTGTGGTTTCGCCGGTCGCTGTGGCGGGCGATGGCCTGGCGCAACCGGAAGTGGGCGCCGCCTTCGAGCCGCAGAAACAATTTGTGTCCCTTGCGGGTTTGGAGGATGTAGACGGGGCTCACGGCGCGATGGCTTGTGAGTAGAAAGCGCGGCCAATTCATGATGAAATACGCGGGCGAGACCTCGTTGCGGGTGGCCAATCTGAGATAATGCACCGCGCCGAGATGGATTCTGCTCAAGGGAAAGAGACCGAAAAGCCGACTCACGACGTGATCGCCTTGAAGTTCGTAGGAACAGGGCGCGGTTAACGAAGCCGGAGCGATGAGCGCTTTGCCAATGGCTTCACGCCGCCTCACGGCTACCTAGCTTGCTTTTCATTTCCATGTGCGAACCGCGGTCGAGGCGCATGAAAATGCGCGGCGATTTTTCGGCGGTCTGTAACGTGTACACCGGGCAGAGCGTGCGGCGCGAAGGCAGGAAGCTGAACCAGTTCAGCCGATTGAGCTTGGTCACGTCGTGTTCGTCCGCTTCCCGCAGATCCATCACCCGTTTCAGCGGAATGGTGTTGAGCGTGAAAATTCGAAAGAGTTTGGTGGAGAGCGCTTCGGCCGTGAGTTCGTAGCTAACGAACAACCCCACGTCCATATCGATCAGATTTATTTTTTTCTTCCCCAGTGTCATACCCGTTATAAAAGCAGAGGGCGTGCCATTGCGCTGGAAAAGGTTGGTTCGCCGCCCTGTGGCGGGTTTTCACGCGGTTGCTGGAGTTTCCGGCCGCGGTTCTTCTCAAAAGAGCGAAGTCAGCGTTTGTTGAAGAGCAGAGAAATCAAATATGACACGCCGGCCAGCACGATGATCGTCGCGCCCGCGGGCAGGTCGGGGCCATAGCTGATCGCGAGTCCGCCAAACGTCAGCAGGGCGCAGATGCCCGCGGCCAACGCCATCATGGTTCCCATTCGCAGGCAGAAGCGGCCGGCGATCGCGGCGGGCAGGGTCAGCATGACGATCACCATCACGATGCCGACGATCGAAACCATCAGCACCACGGTCAGCGCGGTGAGGGCCAGCATGAGGAAATAAAAGAGTTGGGTGTTCACGCCGCGGAGCCGGGCGAACTCCTCGTCGAAACAAACCGCGACGAATTGTTTGTGAAAGAGCAGGGCGGTGGCGGCGATGAACAGATCGAGCCCCGCGATCGCGAGCAGGTCGCCGCGCGTGACCAGCAAGATGTTTCCGAACAGGTAGGCCATCAGGTCCTCGCCGTAGCCGGGCGTCTTCGCGATGAACAGGATGCCGATGGCCATGCCCATTCCCCAGAAGGCGCTGATGACGGTGTCGACGCGCTCTTTGGCCTTCATGTTCACCCAGCCGATAATGAACGCGGCCAATAGCGCCGCGAGCAACGCGCCGACCATCGGCGTCAGGTAGGTCCAGCCGTGAACCACCTGCATGTAGCGGGCGAATCCCATGCCGCCGAGCACGCAGTGGGCGATGCCCCCCGCGAGATAGGTGATGCGCCGCGTCACGACATAGGTGCCGACGATGCCGCTTGAAACGCTGACGAGCAGTCCCGCGAGCAGGGCGTGTCGTAGAAAGCCGTGTTGGAGGAGCGCCTGGAAAAACTCACCCATGACCATGCTCCTGATCGTGCCGCACGGCGTGCACGTGCTCGCCGTACATCTCGTGGATGATGTTCTCGTCGATCTCGCTGACGGGGTGCGTGTGGACGGCGCGGTTGACGCAGATCACCTTTTCCACGAAGCGCGAGACATAGGCGATGTCGTGCGAGACCACCACGATGGTCAGCTCTTTGTTCAGCTCGCGCAGCAGATCATAAAGCTCGCGCTCCACGTAGTCGTCCAGGCTCGACGTGGGTTCGTCGAGCAACAGCAGCTTGGGCTCCGAAACGAGCGCGCGGGCGATGAGGACGCGCTGCCTTTGTCCGCCGGAAAGCGAGGCCAACGGGCGTTTCTCCAACTTCTCGAGCCCGACGCGGGCGAGTATCTCGCGGGCGGCGTCGTGGTCGGACCGCGTGTAAAAACCCAGCCGGCGGGTTTTTCCCAGTCGGCCCATTAGCACCACGTCGAGCGCGGAGACGGGGAACTTGGAGTCGAGGTCGGCGTATTGCGGGAGATACCCGATCCATTTTCTTCCGACCAGTGGATGCTCGCCGAACACGGAAACCGCGCCGGATTGGGCCTCCAGCAGTCCGAGAATGATTTTCAAGAGCGTGGTTTTACCGCCGCCGTTCGGGCCCACGATGGAAACGAACTCGCGCTCGCCCAGCGTGAGGCTGGCGTTTTCGAGCACGGGGACGGGCCCGTAGGCGAAGTCGAGATTCTCGATATGGATGGGCTGATTCATGGTTCCAGCGCCTGAGCGATACTTTCGGCGATTCGCTCAAGATTGGCGATCACGTCTTCCGCGAGGGGATCCAGCTGGACGACCGTTCCGTCGATCGCGTCCGCGACGGCTCTCGCGCTTTCGATCGGGAATTGTTTTTGCGTGAAGATCACTTTCACGCCGTCCGCTTGAGCCTGTTCGATAAGATCGGCCAACTGCCGCGGGGAGGGTGATTTTCCTTCGAGCTCGATGGGGACCTGCGTCAGGCCATATTCATCCGCGAAATAACCGAACGAGGGATGGAAGACGTAGAAGCGGCTTCCTTTGAACGGGGCCAGACGCGCCGCGATCTTGGCGTCGAGCGCGTTCAGGCGCGCCACCAGCGCCTCGTGCTTTTGTTGGTCGCCGCGGCCCGATTTCTCCAGCGCCGCGTACATGTTGTCCACGATGACGACGGCGTTTTTCGGGCTGAGCCAGACGTGCGGATCCTTTGCTCCGTGATCGTGGGCGCAGTCCGGGCCATGATGCGCGTGGGGCATGGTTCGTTTGATGACGCCCGCATCGGTTTCCACGATGGGAAGATGCGGATAGAGCGGGCGGATCTTGGACAACAGCGCTTGCTCGAACGGCGCGCCGATGGTGAAAAGGACGTCGGATTCGCTCAGCCGCGCCAACTGCCGCGCGGTCGGTTCGTAGCTGTGGGGCGACTGACCCTCGCCAACCAGAACGCGGATTTCCATCGCGTCGCCGACCAGCTCTTTAAGCAGTCCCGACTGCGGCGGAATGCTGGCGAACACGGTCGGAGATCCCGAATTCGTCGTCTGTTGATCGGCGCATCCGACCAAAAGAAACGCGGCTAGAATTAAAAAGGACCCTTTCATCTCTCGTATAGATGGCTTATCCGTTTTCCAAAGACAACAACCGAGCGCGCAATTCGTCCGTGGGATTGGCGACGCGTAGTCGTTTGTTCCGGCCGGTTTCGCCGGAAAGAATATCCAGACTGGCCCGCGGAACCTTCCATTGCTTCGCCAGGAACTTGATCAAATACGCGTTGGCCTTGCCATCGACCGGCGGGGCCTGAATCCGCACCTTGAGCGCGTCGCCCATCAGGCCTTGGATGCCGTCCTTCGCGGCGCGGGGCGCCACCCGCGTGTTGATGATCAGATGATCCCCTTTGTCTTCAAACCATGGCATCCGCCATCCTCCAAACTTGAGTCGCCCCGAGTTAAGCATTAGATTCAGGCCTTTTCAACCAATCCAAACCGAGGTCAGCCGATGAGAGCCGAATTCCCGCCGTTTTGTCCTTCCATGGCCGATTTCGACATTAACGACGTGATCGCCGCGATCAAGGACGTGCTCCATGCGTAAGTTTCAGAACATAGCCGTTTTAAAAGGCGGAATCTCGTCCGAGCGCGAAGTATCGCTCCGGTCCGGCGCGGCGGTCGCGCGCGGTTTGCGGGAGGGCGGCTACGACGTCGTCGAGATCGACGTGGACAATAAGGATTTCTTGCTTCCGGATGGGATCGAGGCGGTTTTCATCGCGCTGCACGGCCAATTCGGCGAGGACGGCGAGATTCAACAGCGACTGACGGAGTATGGCGTTCTGTTCACCGGCTCCGGCGCGGAATCCAGCCGCGTCTCGTTCGATAAGGTGCTCACCCGCGCGCGCTTGGCGGAAAACGGCGTTCCGGTGCCGCGCGGCCAAGTGCTTCGATCCGCCGCCGACCGCGAAATCAACGTTCCGTTGGTGGTCAAGCCGCCGCGGGAAGGCTCCAGCATGGGGTGTCATCTGGTGTTCGCCGAAGCGGATTTTAAAGCCGCGTTCGCCGACGCCGCGAGCTATTCGGACGACGTGCTGGTGGAGGAATACATCCCCGGCCGCGAGCTGACCGTGGGCGTGGTCGACGGCCAGACCCTGCCGGTGGTGGAAATCAAGCCGAACGCCGAGTGGTACGACTACGAGGCGAAATACGTCACCGGCGACACCGCCTATGTCTGTCCCGCGGAATTGGACGAGAACCTCGCCGCGGAGCTGCGCGAAATCGCCCTGCAAACCTTCGACTGTCTGGGCGCGGAAAGCTTCGGACGGGTCGATTTTCGCCTGTCGCCCGAGAATAAACCCTATGTGCTTGAGCTGAACGCCATCCCGGGATTCACCGAGACGAGCCTGCTTCCCAAGGCCGCGCGGGCCGCCGGAATCAGTTTTTCCGAGCTTTGCTGTCGCATCATGGAATTGGCTCATCTATAGTTCGAAAATTCATTCAGGGACCTATGGAATGGCCGCGCGCAAGAAGACGACAACACGAAAAAAACCGCAGTATGTAAGGG
>JARFRL010000460.1 GCA_029287275.1 Pontiella desulfatans | reverse complement strand
CGTGAGCGCCACGCTTCGGCCCGTTTCGGCCGCGGTCATGCGCGTGGGTCACGTCGACGTCGAGTTCATCGACCCGAACGGCGAAACGCTGAAGACGATTCGAGTGGAGCCCAACACGGGCGTCTTCTCGCGCGACAGCGCTCGCAAGCCCGCGATCTCCGTGAAAGCCGAGTTGGCCGAAGGCGCCGTCGCCGAGGTCCGTCTTTCGCACCACGTCGACACCTTCGAAGAACACGAGATGTGACCGGCGGGCGATGAACGAAACTAGAAGAAGCCTTTCAGCTTTTTCTTGATGTCCTGAGCCTCTTCGGACTCGAGGGCTTTGTTCATTTCCTTTTCCGCGGCTTTTTTGGCTTCGGCCTTGGCTTGTTCCTTGGCGGCGTCGACGACCGCGTCCTTGAGCTGGTCGCCGAGATCGACCTTCACGCGGGCCGCGAGGAGAGAGCCGTAGAGTTCGCCGGGTACTTCGATCCGGTTCAGCTTGTTGAGCGTTTGGTTGTCGGTCTTCAAATCGTGGACGCTGAGCGTGAAGGGGATGCCGATCGCGTCGACCGAGAAGGTGCCTTCCGCGGAGATGTCGGCCAGCGCGGACTCGATTTGGAGGCTGTCGCCCGCCTTGATGGAATCGCCGAGGTCGACGTTGTCCATCTTGGCCATGATCTCATGGGCCGCGGCCGGGTCGTCGAAACGCAGCGTGATTTTCGCGGTGGGCTCGGTCGCGCCCTGGGGCGTCATGATGAGCGTGGTGGGCAGACCGTTGAGTTCCGGATGGCTGGAGACTTCGGTGCCGCTGAATCGCTGGACCGGCACGCCTTCGCCGAGATCGACGTTGTCGATTTCGATTTGGCGGATGGTCCAGTCGGGGCGCGAGGCGACGAGGTCGGCGCGGGCTTTGAGATAGCCGAGTTTCTTGGCGTCGGCCACGGCGGCCTCTTTGGAGGTTTTCGGCGTTTCGCCCTGGGCGACGGCCTCGGCGTTTTCCTTGCGTTTTTTGAGGTAGTCGTAGACTTTTTCGCCGTGTTTTTTATACGCGGCGGCTTTGGTCAGATATTGATCGATGGACTTGCCGCCCTGTTCGTCGGCTTCGGCCGCGCCCGCTTCCGCGGTTGGTTCGGCTTTGACGTAGACCTTTCCGGGTTTGTCGCGCGGGACGTCGCGTTCAAGAACGGAGCCCTTGAGCTCGTCGATGACGTAGGAACGGCGCAGCAAATCGCTGACGCTGAGGTTGGCCGCGAGGGTGCCGATTCGAATCATGTCGTGCGTTGGTTTATCAGGATCGGTCACTTGAAGGTTAATCAGCTCGAGCTTGCCGCCGCCCAGGGAGAAATGAGCCTCTTCGAGATTCACTTCCGCGCCGGTCGCCGACGCGATGGAGGTCTCGACGCCTTTTTTCAGGAGTTTGTCGACCAGCAGGAATTCCATCAGCAGGCCTACCACCAGAACGACCGCGACGAGAATCAGGCCGGACTTGCGGAGCATCGGGGATTCCTTGACGAGCACGTCCGCGGTGGAGATCTTCTGCTTGCCGAACGCGAGCCACATCAGGAATTTGGAAAACTTGTTGCCGACGGCTTTGCCAACCTTTTCGTGTTCGCCGGCTTTCACCATCTGCTCGCGGATCTTGGTGACGGTCGCCGCCATGAATTTTCCGAAGACGACGCCGATGACGAGCGCGAAGGGCAGGGAGCCGATCATCGCGTACACGTCCAGATCCATCAGCGCGGTGACGGGCGCGTTGGAGAGTTTGGTGAAGAGGCCTTCGAGGCCGATCTTGTGGACGAGGAAGAATCCCGTATGGAACGTGACGGGCGCGATCAGCAATGAAAGCAATTTGCCCAGCGCGACGCCAAGCAGGGTGAAGCCGATGTTGGCGTTGAGTAGCAGCGTGATGAGGATCGCCAGAAAAAGCGTGAGGCTCGCGGTCGGGTTGAAGCCGATCAGCACGCCCAGCAGGGCCCCGAGAAAGATTTCCTTCTTGCCCGCGCCGCCGCGCAGCATTTTTCCGATTTTTCGTATGATTTTGAATATGAACATCTTTCAGTCCTCTCGCTTGTGGTTTAGTGATGTAACGATAATTCCTCCTTGGCCCAATGGTCAACCGGGAACGGGGGGAATCAGCCCGCGCCGTTTTCGTGGAGGCGTGATGAACGCATCACGCCCGCTAAATCGTTCAAAGCCCCGCAAGGGAGGGCGGACCCACGTTGTATTCCTTTGAGATCAACATGATCACACATCGCGATGTGTGGA
>JARFRL010000436.1 GCA_029287275.1 Pontiella desulfatans | reverse complement strand
ATAAGAGACAGTCCTTGGCATAAACAAAATCTATACCGGCAAACCCCCACGTTCAAGAGAACATATCAGAATATCGGACTGACCCCTTACCCTAGTCGCAGCGATGATTGATTGAATACAATAGATCATATTTTAAGCATATCCAGCAATAGGGGTCAGTCCGATATTTAAATACTCCTCGCTTCGGGTTAGCGGATAATAATGGCGCCAGGCCTGGAATTTTTAACCTCGTTTTTTTCCTATGTAGTTTCAGCCAATTGTTGCCTTTTAAATCAGCGGATCTTAAGGGTGGCGACGCCGATCAGGGCGAAGATGATGGAGAGGATCCAGAAGCGGGTGACGATGACGGTCTCGACGAGCTCGGGCGGGCGGTTCTCGTCCATGGCGCGCTCCTTCTCGACGAACTCGAAGTGATGGTGCAACGGCGCGCATTTGAAGACGCGCCGCCCTTCGCCGTAGCGCTTTTTGGTGTATTTGAAGCAGGAGCTTTGGATCACGACGCTGGCGGCCTCGACGACGAAAACGCCGCCGACGATGATGAGCAGCAGCTCTTGCTTGATGAGGATCGCGAGCATGGCGATCGCGCCGCCGAGCGCGAGCGAGCCGGTGTCGCCCATGAAGATTTTGGCGGGGTGGCAGTTGTACCAAAGGAAGCCGAGGCCGGCGCCAAGCAGCGCGCCGCAGAAGACGGTCAGCTCGCCGCTGCCTTTGACGAACGGCACCTGCAGGTATTCCGCGAAGTTGAAGTGGCCCGCGACGTAGGTCAGGAAGAGGTACGCGCCCGCGACGGAGTTGGAGCAGCCGATCGCGAGGCCGTCAAGTCCGTCGGTCAGGTTGACCGCGTTGGACGCGCCGATCAGCACCAGCACCATGAAGACGAACGCGACCACCATCGTCATTTGAAATAACGGCGTCTTCAGGAACGGCACCATGAAATCGGTCAGCCGGTCGCGGGTTTCCGGCACGGCCCAAAGCACGCCGAACACGATGGCGGACCAAATCAGCTGCGCGGCGAATTTCATTTTCACGCTCAAACCGTTGCGCCGCTTTATTTTCAGGTAGTCGTCGGCGAAGCCGATGGCGCCCATGAGAAAGAAGGTGCCGAGGCTGATGAGCACGTACGTGTTCGTCGGCACGGCCCACAACAACGTCGCGCCGCCCGCGGAGAAGAGGATGAGCAAACCGCCCATCGTCGGCGTACCGACCTTCTTGCTTTTATCCAACGCCCCGACGCGGTCGTCTTCGACCAGATCGCCGAAGTTGATGATTTTCAGGCGGCGGATCAGCGCCGGCGCGAGCAGAAGCGACAATACGAACGCGGTGGCCGCGGCGCCGAGGGAACGAAACGTGATGTACTGAAAAAGGCGCAACTCCGAAATAGACCCTTCCAGCAAAGATAGATAATAAAGCATCCTTCTAAATCTCCTTGAAACTCGTTAGCACCTCTTCGAGCCGCTCGCCGCGCGAGGCTTTCAACAACACGCGGTCGCCGGCGGCGAGGTGGTCTTTTAAAATACGGGCGGCTTCGGCGGCGTCCGCGGCGTGGAAAAACGCCTGGGGCCCGGAGCACGCGATCTGTTTTCCCAATTCGCCGACGGTGATTACCCCATCCAGGCCCAGCTCGTCAATAAAAGCGCCCAGCGCGGCGTGCTCCGCCTCGGTCACGTCGCCCAACTCGCGCATGCCGCCGAGCACCGCGAACTTCTTGCCCGCGCCCGGCGTGTTCGCGAAAGTCCGCAGACCGGCGCGCATGGAGAGCGGGTTGGCGTTGTAGGCGTCGTTGACGAACGCGACCCCTTCGACTTCCGACTCCTCCCAACGCATCGGCGGCGCGTTGAACTTCAGGAGCCCTTCGGCGATGGCGGCGGAATCCATCTTCAACTCCATGCCCAGCGCGATGGCCCGCAGCGCGTCGCGCATCATATGTTCGCCGGGCTGTGGCATTTGGAAAGCGAAGCCGTTGACGTTCAGCACGCGGTCGCCCTCCGCGCGGCCGACGTAGTCGGCGACGCCTTCGAACGAAACCGTGACCACCGAGGCGCGCGTGCCGCCGCGCATCATCGCGTACCACTCCGAATCGCGGTCCAATATCACGGTGCCGGCGGGCGAAACGCGTTCCACGAGTTTCATCTTCTCGCGGGCGATCGCCTCAAACGACGAGAAATTCTCGCGGTGGGCCTCGCATATTTCGGTGATGATTCCGACCTTCGGGCGCAACAGATCGGTCAGCGCGGCGATCTCGCCGGGGCGGTTCATACCAATCTCGAAAACGCCGAACCGCGCGGTTTCCGGCGTCGCGAGCATGGTGAGCGGCAGGCCGATGTGGTTGTTGTAGTTGCCCGCGGTGCGGTGGGTTTCGCCCTCCATCGAGAGCACGTCCGCGCACATTTCCTTCACGGTGGTCTTGCCGACGCTGCCGGTGATTCCCACGGGCGACGCGACCCACTTCTTGCGATACCCGCTCGCCAGATCCCACAGGCCTTTGACGGTGTCGTGCACGGTCAGCACCGGATGCTCGCACCACCCGAATCGTTCGTCCACCAACGCGCCGACCGCGCCCTTTTCGAACGCGGCGCGCACGAAGGCGTGGCCGTCGAACTGGTCGCCGCGGATCGCGACGTAAAGATCGCCGGGTTTCAGCGTGCGGGTGTCGTGCGAAATTCCCGTGACCAATTGGTCGGGCATGCCGTTTTTCCAAAGTCGGGAAACCCATTGCGACAACTCGCCTGGACGGAATACGGGCATCAGTCAACAAGCTCCCTGACGATTTCGCGGTCGTCGAACGGAACGATGGTTCCTTTGATTTCCTGATAGGTCTCGTGTCCCTTGCCGGCCACGAGCAGCACGTCTTTGCGGGCCATCATGCGTATTCCTTTTTCAATGGCGGCGCGGCGGTCGAGCTCCACCTCGAATCGATCTTGATTCTCGAAGCCCTCGATGATGTCGGCGGCGATCGCGCCGGGCTCCTCGTCGCGCGGATTGTCGGACGTCACGATGGCGTGGTCGGCCAGCGCGTCGGCGACCGCGCCCATTTTAATTCGTTTGCCGCGGTCGCGGTTTCCGCCGCAACCGAACACGACGATCAGGCGTCCCTTGCAAATCTCGCGCAGCGTGGTGAGCACGTTTTTCAGCGCGTCGTCCGTGTGCGCGTAGTCCACGAACACCTTTTTTTTCTTCCGTTCGCGCACCAGTTCGAGCCGACCCGGAATCGCCTGTATGTTCGCGAGCGAGGCGACGACGCGCGTCAGGTCGATTCCGTTGAGCCCGCCCACCGCGATCGCGGCGAGCGCGTTGTGAATGTTGAAGCGCCCGAGCAGACGCAACCGAACGGCCGCGTCGCCCCACGGCGTCGAGACGTCGAAGGACGTGCCGTCGGCGTCGATCGCCGCGTTGGAGGCGAACACGGTCGCCCGCTCGTTGAAGCCGTAGGTCACGACGTCGGCCTTCAAATCGCGCTCCTCGACCAGCTTGCGCCCCCACGGATCATCGATATTGATGACGGCGGAGCGGTCGTTCCGCTTCTCGAGCGCTTGAAACAACTCGGCCTTGACGTTGAAATAGGTGTCCATGTCGCGATGATAGTCGAGGTGATCCCGCGTCAGGTTGGTGAAAACGCTCATTTTGAAATCGATGCCATGCACGCGGTTGAGCGCGATGGCGTGCGAGGAAACCTCCATCACGGCGGAATCGCATCCGGCTTCCTCCATCTGCTGGAACATGGCGTGGATGTCCGGCGCTTCCGGCGTGGTGCGCGCGGCGGGAATCGCGCGGTCGCCGATCTCGTACGCGACCGTGCCCAGCAAACCGGGGAAGAACCCGCCGTCGCGCAGGATGTCGCGGATCATGTAGGCGGTGGTGGTTTTTCCGTTGGTTCCCGTGACGCCGATGACGGTCATCTTCCGCGACAGGTCGCCGTAAAACGCGTTGGCGATCTCGGCCAGCGCGCGGCGGGCGCGCGGCACCTGAAGATGCGTCGCGCCTGCGCCGAGCTCGAGTTTGTTCTCGGACACGACCGCGACCGCGCCTTGGGAGATCGCCTGCGTGATGAACTCGGATCCATCGGTCTTATGTCCGGAAACCGCGACGAACAACCAGCCGGGCCGAACGGCGCGGGAGTCGTAGGCGACGCCCTCGATTTCCCGGTCGTCGGTCCCGTTGACGTCGATCGTCGTGATGGCTTCGATGAGCGTTTTCAGCTTCATTCTTCCGGCCTCGCGACGTAAATGCGGTCGCCCTCGGGCGCGATGCGCAGGTAGCGCACGGCGAACTCGGCGATCTCCTTGAAGGCGGGGCCGCAGACGGTGCCGCCGTAGTAGCCGATTTTACGGCCGGACTCCGTGAATTCGCCCGGATCGTCCGCGACGACGATGATGCCGATCTCGGGATTCTCCACGGGCAGGAACCCGACGAAGGAGGAGGTGAAGTTTTTGGAATAATATCCGCCGCCCTCCGCGGCCGGACGGATTTTCTGCGCGGTGCCGGTTTTGCCGGCGACGGTGTAGCCCTCGACCCGCGCCTTGGAGCCGGTGCCGCCCTCTTCCATCACGACCCGCGCCAGCAACGAGCGCATGCGCCGCGCCGCGGCGGGACTCAACGGACGCCCCATCACCGTCGGTTGATTCTCCTCGAGCGTGACGCCGTCGGAGTCGATCACGTTTTTAATGATCATGGGCTTCATCTGCACTCCGTTGTAGGCGATCGCGTTCATCATGGAAAGCACCTGCAGGGCGGTGACGCCGATTTCGTGTCCCATCCCGATTCGCGTGATACTGATCTTGGACCAGTGCTTGGGCGAGTAGAAAATCCCACCTTCCTCGCCGGGAATTCCGACGTCGAGCCGGTCGCCGAAATGGAATTTTTTCAGGCTGTCGTAGACGAGCTGATCGCCCATTTCCAGCGCGATCTTGGCGGTGCCGATGTTGCTCGAGAACTTGATGATGTCCGCGACGGAAATCTCGCCCTCGCCATGGCTGTCGCGCAGCGCCTTGCCGCCATAGATCCAATACCCGTTCTCGCAGTCGAACACGTCGGTCTCTTGAACGATTTCGTTGTCGAGCGCGGCGCCGACGACCGCGGCTTTCATGGTGGAACCGGGTTCGTAGTTGAAACTAATGGCGCGGTTGCGGCGCCATTCCGGCGGCGCTTTGGCGTAGCGGTTGAGGTCGTAGGTCGGGAACGAGGCCATCGCGAGGATCTCGCCGGTGCGGACGCGCTGCACGATGGCCCAGGCGGCCTTGGCGTTGAAGTCGCGGCAGGTTTTCTCGACGGTTTTCTCGGCGACGTATTGAAGCTGCTGATCGAGCGTGAGCGTGACGGTCGCGCCATCCTTGGGCTCGATGTCGACCGTTCGTTCGCTATAGATCTCGTGGCGGCGTCCGTCCTTTTTACTGACGCGCAGGCCTTGCTTGCCGCGCAGATATTCATCCATCCGCTGCTCGACGCCCGCGGAACCGACGCCCTCCTGGTTCGCGAAGCCGACGACGTGCGCCATGAGCGGCCCTTTGGGATAGTTGCGGATCGGCGCGTCCTCGAGCCCGACGCCGCGCAGATAAATATTGGTTTCGACGCCGGCGACGAGCTCCTCGGGCGTGTAGGTGAGGCCGTAGGCGCGGCGGGTGAAACGCTTGAGCTGATGGCCGGGCACGAATTTTTTGAGGCGGACGTATTGACGCGACACATCGGAAAGCTGGTCGGCGATCTCGGGTTCGGAGAGGCGGAATTCTTTGGCGAGATACTTCGCGACCGCGGCGGGATCGCCGTGCTCGGCGATGTATTTGGGGTCGGCGTAAACGTGATACGCGGCGAGGTCCATGGCGAGGATTTCGCCGCTGCGATCGACGATCCGACCGCGGTTGCCCACCGACTTGATCTCGAACATGCGCCCTTCCTCGATGGGCTCGAGCACCCATTCGGCGGGACGCAGGTGCAGCATGGAAAGACGGAATCCGATGCCCGCGAACACGAGCGTCACGATGATGACCAACGTCAGCGTTCGTCCTTTATAGCGCGCCTCGGCCATCGGTCGTTCTTCCTCCCTAAAATCATTGAAACCCGCGACCCGCGAGCGCGGCGTCACGGGAGTTTCGTGAATCATCCATCCAACCCGACGCCCGGACGGGCGGCGCGGCGGTTACGTCTATCTCGCCGCGGCGACCGAGCGCTCCGCCATCGGAATCCGCGTGACCAACCATTGGTAGAGATCGAAGTCCATCTGAACTCTGATGGCGCGGCCGTTTTCGTCGTACAACACGTTGACTTTTTCCTTATCCATGGTTCGCTCCTGGTTTCATTCGCCTTATGAAATTTTCTACCGCGCCGGCTTCTTGGCGAGCATCGCGGTTTTGCCGGTCACGTTCCACGAGCCGACTTTCACGACCTGCTGACCTTCGGGCATTTTCATGTTGAGTTGGTGGCGCCGGATCGCGTCGCGCAGGTTTTGCGGCGAGGTGATGGTGGACCAGCGGTCCTGCTCGTTCACCAGTCGCTTGCGCGCCACGTTCAATTCCTGCTCCTTGACTTTGATGTCGCGGCCGAGCGCGTCGCAGCGCGAGCAGAGCCACATGTAGCTGAGGCCGAGCACGGCGACGAGCACCAACACGTTCGCGAGCAGCACCGGGAACGGAACCCGCGCCTGTTGCTTCTTCATGTTCTTTTTCTTGCGCGTGGTCTTTCGTTTCGTAGCCATTCTCATACCCCCACTTCCACGGCGCGCAGCTTCGCCGAGCGCGAACGCGGATTTTCAGATTGTTCTTCCGCCGTCGCGATCAACGGCTTTTTCCAGATCCATTTCACCGACGGTTCCTCGTAGATCCGCCGGACGCCGCCCTGCTGCAGCGATTCCTCGCGCGGCACGTGGCGGCCAAAAAATTGTTTCACCAACCGGTCTTCCAAACTGTGGAACGTGAGCACCACGATCCGCCCGCCCTCGACGACGCGGTGAACCATCGTTTCGAGCACCCGTTCCACGCCCGCGAGCTCGTCGTTCACCGCCATGCGCAAGGCCTGGAAGGTTTTGGTCGCCGGATGGGTTTTCTTTCCCTTGCGGCCTCCCACGGCGCGTTCGACGACGCCGGCGAGTTGACCGGTGGTCGCGATTTCCATTTTCGCGCGCGCCGCGACGATCGCCCGCGCGATTCGCCGCGAGGACCGGTCCTCGCCGTAGCGGTAGATGATGTCCGCCAATTCGGTTTCGCTCGCGGTGTTCACCAGTTCCGCGGCGGTTTGGCCCCGGGTCTGATCCATGCGCATGTCGATCGGCGCGTCGCGCATGAAGCTGAAGCCGCGTTCCGCGACGTCGAGCTGAAACGAGCTGACGCCGAGGTCCAGCAACAAGCCGTCGACCTTCGCGATTCCGAGCTGGTCGAGCCGCTCCGCCATGTTGGCGTAATTGTCGCGCACGAGTTCCACGCGCTTTCCCTCACCCGATTTCAACTTGTCTTTCACGCGCTCGAGCGCGTCGACGTCTCGATCGAACCCGATCAACGCTCCGCCGACTTCGAGCCGGTTCAACACCTCGGCCGCGTGCCCTCCGTTGCCGAGCGTGCCGTCCACGTAGATCCCTTTCGGGTTCGTGACCAGCGCCTCGAGGCACTCGTTCAGCATGACCGGTATATGCACTAAATTCCTTTTTCAATCTTGGGGAAGTGTTCCGGTTCGTTCTGCTCGCGGCCGAAACACCAATGGGCGCGGGTTCCATGCAGGCAGGAGAACAGATGGCCGGAATCGACCTGCGACAAGCTGAAAATCCGCTCGCGGTCCGTGGAGTGATCGATCGATCTGGAGTAACTTAAAAACTTCGCGACATCCAACATGCTCATGCCATTCCCCTTTGTTCAGACTCCACTTTAGTATCCGCCAAAAAACACGTCTTCCGCCGCGGACGATTCCATCGGCAGGGCCAAATCAAAATTCTCGGCGCTCCACAACTCAATGCGCGTCAGCGCGCCAACCAACACCACCTGTTCCTTCACCTCGATATGCGCCAGCAGATTTTCTCCCACGCGGACGCGGCCCTGCGCGTCCCACATGAGCATGTCCGCGCCGGCCGTGATCGACCGGATCGCCTGCTGCTCGTTCCGATCCATCGAACCGCCGCTTCGGAGCGCCTCCAGCCGGCGCGTCATTTCCGCGGCGGTGTGGAGGAACAGACACTTCTCCTCCGGGTGCGGGAACGCGAAGAGCTGGTTCGATTCGCCGGTCAGGTTTCGCCAGCTCGACGGGAAAATCATACGCCGCTTGGCGTCAAGGGAATGCGTGAACGATCCCACGAACAAGGCCGGTGTATTTTGCGTTGTAGTCATGCCCTTCACTCCATTTCGCTCCCTTTCATGGGATCTTATGCCACTTTGTACCACCCCGCGTCAAAGGATTACGCGCCTTTTTTTCAGGTTTTTTTAGCGGAAAGAACGCGGCCATCCGTCCGACACCCCGCTTGGCGCCTGTGGGAACGCGCTCCACCCGCCTCCCGCCCATGAGATTCCGGTGGATGACGCTGATCAGACCCAGCGCGGCGCGGAAACCACCGAATCACGGGTAAGATGATAAAAATTGTACGATTTAAGTATTTTAATACTGAATTACGAGCGGGGCTGTGATTTATATTGCCGAAACTAAGGCACTGCCTGTTTAATCGGGGTTTATTTCCCCACCTTGGCGAATGGAGCGAATAGAGTGAAGCCTACTGATACCAGCAATCCCGAATATTTCCACAAAGTCGTCGACTGTCAATACGCCTGCCCCGCGCATACGCCCGTCCCCGAATACATCCGTCTGATCGCCGCGGGGCGCTATTCCGACGCGTACATGATCAACTGGGAATCCAACGTGTTCCCCGGCATTCTCGGCCGGACCTGCGACCGCCCCTGCGAACCCGCCTGCCGCCGCGGCCGCGTGGAGGACAAGCCCGTCGCGATCTGCCGCCTCAAGCGCGTCTGCGCCGACATGAAGGACGACGTTAAAGCGCGCATGCCCGAAATCCCGAAAAAGAAAAACGGCTTCAAGCTCGCGATCATCGGCGCCGGCCCCGCCTCGCTCACCGTCTGCCGCGATCTGATGCCGCTGGGATATGAAATCGATCTGTTCGAGGCCACCCCCAAAGCCGGCGGGTTCATGCGCCAGCAGATTCCCTCCTTCCGCCTGCCCGCGGAGGTCATCGACGAGGAGGTCGGCTACATTCTCGACATGGGCGTGAACACCCACTTCAACACGCGCGTCGAAAGTATGAAAGAACTGCTCGCCGGCGAATACGACGCCGTCTTCGTCGGCACCGGCGCGCCGACCGGCCGCCAGCTGAAGCTCCCCGGCTGGGAGCTCGATGGCGGCGAAAACATTCAGGTCGGCGTCGAGTGGCTCGCGCAGGTCGCGTTCGGCCACACGACCGAAACCCCGAAGGACGTGATCGTCATCGGCGGCGGCAACACCGCGATGGACTGCTGCCGCACCGCGTTGCGCCTCGGCGCGAAGAACGTCAAGGTGCTGCTCCGCACGCCCATTTCCGCCATGGTGGCCTCGCCGTGGGAAATCGAGGACACGCGGGCCGAGGGCATCCCGATCGTCGAGCAGCACAGCCCGCTGGAATACATCGTGGAAAACGGGAAACTGAAGGCGATGCGGTTCGAGGTCATCGACTACTCGATCGACGAGAACGGCCGCGAGGTCTTCACGCCGGTCGGCCGCGAGGAAACCATCGACTGCGAACTCGTGCTGCTGGCCATCGGCCAGGCCAACGCGTTTCCGTGGATCGAGCGCGACATCGGCATCGAGTTCAACGAAATCGGCCTCGCGAAGGTGGACGACGAAACGCATCAATCCACCAACCCGAACGTGTTTTTCGGCGGCGACGCGGCGTTTGGGCCGAAGAACATCATCACGGCGGTGGCCCAGGGCCATCAAGCCGCCATCTCGATCGATCTGTTTCTGCGCGGCGAGAACGTCAGCGAGCGCCCCGACCCCAGCACCAACCTAGTGACCCAGAAGATGGGCATTCACGACTGGAGCTACGCCTCGATGGTGACCGAGGAGAAGCGCCACCTGGTTCCACACGTCGATCTAGAGGAGGCGATTCACAGCCATACCGTCGAGGTCGAGCTGGGCTTCGACGCGAAGACCGCGCTCGAAGAGGCGGAACGCTGTCTGAACTGCGACGTGGAGACCGTGTTCACCGCGGATAAATGCATCGAGTGCGACGCCTGCATCGACATCTGCCCGGTCGACTGCCTCACCTTCGCCGAAAACGGGGAAGAGGCCGATATGCGCCGCAACCTGACCGTGCCCGCGCTCAACCTCGGGCAGGACATCTTCGTTTCCAACGATCTCAAAACCGGCCGCGTGATGGTTAAGGACGAGGACGTCTGCCTGCACTGCGGCCTCTGCGCGGAGCGTTGCCCCACCGCGGCGTGGGACATGCAGAAATTTCTCTACATCGCCCCGAAACCCCAAACCGCCCTTCGCGAAAAGGCCGAATAATTCTCCGTCTGAAAACGTTCACGAGTTAGGATCAATCCATGAAGCGCGACATCATCGTCAACAAATTCGTCATCAAATTCGCCAACGTGAACGGCACCGGCTCGGCCAGCGCGAACAAGCTGTTCAGCCGCTCCGTGTTCCGCATGGGCGTGCCGATCAGCCCGAAGAACATTTTCCCCTCCAACATCCAGGGCCTGCCCACCTGGTACGAGGTCCGAATCAACGACACCGGCTTCCTCGGCCGCCGCGGCGGAATCGACGTGATGGTCGGCATGAATCCGCAGAGCATGGCGCGCGACATCCAGGAAGTCGAAAAAGGCGGCTACTTCGTCTACGACTCCACCAAGCCGATCGATCCCTCGCTGCTGCGCGACGACATCGACTTCATCGGTGTTCCGCTCACCGAGAAATGCCGCGAGATGTACGAGGACCCGCGCCAACTCCAACTCTTCCGCAACGTCATGTACGTCGGCGTGCTCACCGCGTTGTTCGACATGGAGCTCGAGGTCGTCAAGCAGCTGATCTCCGAACAATTCAAGGGCCGCGAAAAAATCGTCGCGCCAAACTTTCTGGCCGTGGAAACCGGGTATGAAATGGCGAAAAAACTGCACGCCTGCCCCATCGCCTACCGCGTTGAACGCCGCGACAACGTCGGCGAGAAGATCCTGATCGACGGCAACGAGGCCTGCGGGCTCGGCGCGGTCTACGGCGGCGCCACGGTTTCGGCCTGGTATCCCATCACCCCGTCCACCTCCGTCATCGACAACTTCGCGCGCTACTGCCGCAAGTATCGGATCGACGCGGAGACCGGCCAGAAAAACTACGCCATCGTGCAGGCCGAGGACGAGCTCGCCGCCATCGGCATGGTGATCGGCGCGTCGTGGAACGGCGCCCGCGCCTTCACCGCGACCAGCGGGCCGGGCCTTTCGCTCATGAACGAGTTCCTGGGGCTGGCCTACTTCGCCGAAATTCCCGCGGTGTTGGTCGACGTGCAGCGCGCCGGCCCATCCACCGGCATGCCGACGCGCACCCAGCAATCAGACGTGTTGTCCGCGGCCTACGCCTCGCACGGCGACACCAAGCACATCTGTCTATACCCCTCCACGCCCAAGGAATGCTTCGAGTACACCGCGCTGGCCTTCAACCTCGCGGAACGTTTCCAAACGCCCGTCATCGTCATGTCCGACCTCGACCTCGGCATGAACGACAACATGTCCGAACCCTTCACGTGGGATGACGCCAAACTCTACGACCGCGGCAAGGTGTTCAAGGAAGAGGATCTCGAAAACATGGAAGAACGTTTCGGGCGCTATCTCGACGTGGACGGCGACGGCATCCCCTACCGCACCTACCCCGGCACCCACCCGACCAAAGGCGCGTTCTTCACCCGCGGCACCTCGAAAGACGAATACGCGATCTACACCGAGAACGGCGAGAAATACATCGAGAACATGAAGCGCCTCGAGAAAAAGTGGAAAACCGCGAGCCACCACGTTCCCAAGCCCGTCATTCGGAAAACCGACAAACCCTGCACCGTCGGCGTCGTTCACTTCGGCACGTCCGAAGCGTCCACGCTGGAGGCCCTGCACCACCTCAACGGAATGCACGGCATCTCGCTCGACAGCATGGGCATCCAGTCCTTCCCCTTCGCGGACGAGGTGGGACAATTCATCGAGGACCACGAATACGTTTTCGTCGTCGAGCAGAACCGCGACGCCCAGATGCGCTCCCTGCTGATCAACGAATACGAATTCGATCCGGAATGTCTCGTTCCGATTCTGCACTACGACGGCAGCCCGATCACCGCGCGCTTCATCCGCCACGAAATCCGCGACTGGATCCTGCAAACCACCACCTCGCCGCGCCGCCGCAGCCGGTTTTACTAATGAAACCACTGAACACACGGAAAACACGGATAGGAACAGATGGATGGCTTCCGTGTGATCCGTGTATTCCGTGGTTTATGAAGTTTCACATGGAGTCATCTGATGAGTTATAAAATCCCCGCGTTCCGCCACCCGAACCTGCCTCGAAACGAGCTGGGCCACACCACCAAAGACTACGAAGGCGCCGTCTCCACCCTCTGCGCCGGGTGCGGGCACGACTCCATCAGCGCCGCGATCATCGAGGCCTGCTTCCAGAAAAACGTGCCGCCGCACCGCGTCGCGAAACTCTCCGGCATCGGCTGCTCCTCCAAAACCCCCACCTACTTCCTCGGCCACTCCCACGGCTTCAACTCCGTGCACGGCCGCATGCCCTCCGTCGCCACCGGCGCCAACATGGCCAACCGCGAACTGCTCTACATCGGCGTCTCCGGCGACGGCGACACCGCCTCCATCGGCATGGGCCAATTCGTCCACGCCGTCCGCCGCAACGTCAACATGGTCTACATCTGCGAGAACAACGGCGTCTACGGCCTCACCAAAGGCCAGGACTCCGCCACCACCGACCTCGGATCGATCAGCAAGAAAGGCGAGCCCAACGCGCTCGAGCCGATCGACCTCTGCTCCATCGCGCTCCAGCTCGGCGCCACCTTCGTGGCCAACAGTTTTTCCGGCGACAAAACGCAACTCGTACCCATCATCAAAGCCGCCATGGCGCACCGCGGCTTCGCGTTCATCAACGTCATCTCCCCCTGCGTCACCTTCAACAACACCCCCGGCTCCACCAAAGCCTACGACTACATCCGCCAACACATGGCCTCCACCAACACGGTCGACTACGTGCCGCCCGCGGATGAAATCACCGCCGAATTCCCGGAGGGCACCGACGAGCTCGTCACCATGCACGACGGCTCCGTCATCAACCTCCACAAGCTCGAGAAGAAACACGACATCCACAGCCGCAGCTCCGCCATCTCCCTGATTCAGGAATACCGCGCCGAAGACAAAGTCGTCACCGGCATCCTCTTCATCGACGAGGAGACCCAAGACATCCACGAAACCATGAACACCACCGACCGCCCCCTACGCGACCTCGGAACCAAGGAGCTCTGCCCCGGCGGCGCCGAGCTCGACGCCATCAACGACCTGCACCGCTGACCGCGCCGAAAAAAGTCCCCCGGCAACGAATGTAGGAAAAACAACGAATCCCCCGCGGAAGACCGATTCGCTGGTTGCCGCTACGCCGCCGTCGCTTTGCGACGCCCTCACCTCGTGTTCCATTCATTCGCGGCCAGCCCTCAACTCGTGGAGCCGACGGCTGAGGTAAAACTCCCTAGTATGTAGTCAAAAAAGGAAAACCAGCAGGCCGTTGAGAAACGACCATGGAAGGGTATTTTGTGTTTGACCGGAACCTCTAATGGGCGATCCCTTTTTCTTTTTAAATCTTCGAGGGCTTCATTATTTACAGGGGGAGTTGTATCCGTTCTGAATTTTGAGTAGAGATGACTTCATGAAAATTACCTCTGTTTTTCTGTTTTTGGTTCTGAGCCTTCCTGCGCTGGCCAGGAACCCCAATATCGTTTTGCTGTTTGCGGATGATCTCGGCTACGGGGATCTCGCCTGCTACGGGCATCCGTATGCGGAAACCCCGAATCTGGACAAACTGGCCGAGGGCGGCACAATGTTCACGCAATTTCATGTGACCGGAAACTGGTGCAACCCCAGTCGCACCGGGCTTCTAACCAGTCGTCACCACGCCACCATGCCCAATGTATCGGCGAATACGGGTTTCGCCTGGCGTAAAACGGTTACGCAGCTCTTTAAAGAGGCCGGATATGTGACGGGCCACTTTGGTAAATGGCATTTGGGCCCGGAAAAATCGCCGGGCACCTATGGCATGGATGAGATCAAGGAGCTGGGCCGTCACGGGGACATTCCTCAAGGCCGGGACTATATCATGTATGACGCCGCGATGGACTTTATCGAACGGCATAAAGATGAGCCGTTCTATGTCAATGTGATGGGCTTTGTGCCGCATTATCCAGTCAATCCCTCGCCTCAGCTGGCGGCCCGTTTTGAACACGTGGCGGTGGACCGTTCCCTGTTTGGAAGACAGATGAACAGTCAGTTCGATGACTGCGTCGCAATCGGCGGGGATATCAATGAGGGCATGCGCAATTATCTCGGAGAAATCTATGGCCTCGATTATCAAGTGGGCCGTTTGCTCAGTAAACTCGACGAGCTGGGTTTGCGGGAAAATACGATCGTGATCTTTTCCTCCGACAACGGACCCGCTGGGGTCCTCGCCGGGAATCATCCGACAGATCCCGCGCTTGAGGAAAACCCATCGCGTAACATGCTGGGTTCCAGCGAAGATTTGAGAGGGCAAAAACACGTCGATTACGAAGGTGGCGTAAGGGTCCCCTTTATCATTTCCTGGCCGGGGAGCATTCCCGGCGGGAGGGTCAACAGGACCTCTGTCATCTCAGCGTTGGATTATTTACCCACGGTCTGCAGTCTGGCGGGGGTTTCCTATGACGCCAGCTGGTACGAAGGCGAGGATATCTCCGATATCTGGCTGGGCGCGAGCCGGTCGCGCAAGAACCCGGTTTTTCAAAATAACAATGGCTGGGATAAGCCCAGCTCGATCCTGCAGGGAAACTGGAAGCTTCACTTGAATCCGGACGGCAGCATTGAGCTCTACGACCTCTCTACCGAGGAACACGAATTCCGGAATGTGGCTAAACAGTTCCCCGAAATCGCTCAATCGCTTGAGCGACAGCTGAACAAATGGAATACGACCCGGCCTCGGAAATACAATCGGAATGTCGATCAGATGCTTCCGGATCCTGAGGTGAAACCCGTCGTTACCGGCCCGGTGAGCAGCCTCCCGGTCGACTTAAACTGAGGAAAAAAGAGACCACCGCCGAACGGATTCCGCGCCTCACCGGGCTCGACATCACCCGATGCCCGAAATGTAAAACCAAACTCGTTGCCGGCCCATTGCCGTTGCCCGAACGCCCGCCCTGATCTTGAAACCGAAGCGCGACAACCCATCATTCCACCTACGCCTTTCAGGCCACGCCGGACACGTCGGAAGAGGGGCCCCCCGGCCCGCTCGCGCCCCGTCACGGACCAACCGCCGCTCCAACGCCGCGGCCTCCTCGCCAAGTCCCGCGAAAACCGTTCATTCGGGATCGAAGGAGGAAAAGGGGCCAGGAATAGGGGTCAGAGTCCCAGCGGAAGTCAACCGGTAATTTTTAAAACAGTTTCGGGCATGGCGGGATGGTCTCCGCTGAAGAGCGGTTTTTTTCAGGTTCTTATTCGCGCGCGGTATCGGTAGTTGCGAACGATCGAATGTAACGGCAGGAAGTTGCGGTGACAGACCGGACTCAAGTGGCTCCGCTCGCTGCTGACTGGTGTTACGAGATATCGCTTCTCCGTTGCCGGAGCCGTATCAGAGTCCCTTGGAGCAGTATCCTCCCCGAGCACGGGGGAGCGGAGCGGCCCGGAAGCATTCTGACCCAAGCCATCGTTTATACGTGGCAGTCCGTAAGAGCCATCCGGACGTTCCGCCGTTAAATTGTTTTGTCTGCCGCTACCGAATTACGACGACTAGTTTTTCTTTGGCAGGGGCAGGTCTATTTCATAAATCTCCTGTATGCGTTCGCGCCATTGGCCGAGGGGATGGTCGGGATGAAAGGCGGTGTGGACGGCTCCGACTTTGATCCATTTATCGAGCAGCTTGGGCCAGAGGTCGAGATACCAGACGCGTAGTTCTTCCATGGAGGCTCCTTCGCGCAGTTCGGGCGGCACGTAACTTTCGCCGGTACGCATGAGGCGCATGGCCATTCGGAGAAAACGCCGAGCCATGCCGAAGTCGGCGTGCTGGCCATTGGCTCCTCGGCGCCGATGGTCTTCGTGTAGATCGATAGGGCCGTGCTGCCCAAGGTGGTTGCCGCACTGAACCGCGTAGTCCTTTAGAATGCGGTTACACCGTTTGGATACGGTGCCGATGACGGGCCCTTTTTCCGGCCCGCCGGTTTGCTTGACGCGAGGAATAATTCCAGCGTAGGAGCTTAGTCTTCGTAGAGATGGTTGAGCTTCCGCGGGACCGATTTCGGCCGCAACTCCCGCGGCCAGGGTAATACCGATGCCTCGGATCGTGGTGAGCATGGAGGCCGGTGTTGCGGCAAGGTGCCCCGCGATTTCTCGGTGCATCCGCGTAATGTTCTCCTCGATGCAACGGTAGAGGCGGATCTCGCTGGCCAGCGCCGTTTGTAGCAGCCCGGTAAGTTCTGGCGGATGATGCAGTACCTGTTTAGCGT
>JARFRL010000299.1 GCA_029287275.1 Pontiella desulfatans | reverse complement strand
AACTTCCAGCCGCTCGAGGCGGGCCTCGCCGACGTCTTCAACCGCGGCTTCTGGGACGGCGGATATTACTGCGGCGAGAAGATGGGCGAGTGGGCCGCGAGCGGCCATTCCCAAGCCACCGTCAAACGCGTCGAGCTCGGGCCCGTCACCAACTTCTTCGCGAAGATCGGCGTCGTGGAATTCACCCTCTGGCAGAAAGAATTGCTGCCCGACTGCCAGATCCTCGTCGAAGGCCCGACCACCGGCGCGGTCCAGACCCGCGTGGAATCCCTCCGCGTCAACGGCCAACCCGCGGAAAAAGCCGTCAAAGGCGACAAAGTCACCATCGCCCTCCCCGAAAAAGCCCGCCGCCAGGATAAAGTCTTTCTATTGCAACCCGTCAAAGAATCCTAAACGGTCCAGCAATGCTTGAGTAGATTTGTAGTTGACGCATTCGCTATTCGCGAATAGCGTATATTCATGGTTGCAAAGTCATTGGATGTTTATGTGTTGCTAAAGCTGGCGCTCATGCCGGAGTTTTCTTCGTATGACCACATTGGGCAACGGTTGGTAATGAGCTCTTCCGAGGTGCATGCTTCGGTGAAGCGCTCGATCAAGGCGGGCTTGATAAATCCCCAGTCTCGTTTGCCATTGCGCAAACCGTTCGAGGAATATTTGTTTCACGGGGTTCCCTACGCGTTTCCAGCGCAAAGCGGGGCGATTGTCCGTGGGGTTCCCACGGCCTATGCCGCGCCGCCCTTGTCTGAGATGATTTCTTTTTCAGGACTACCGCCGGTTTGGATGTGGGGCGAAGGAGTTGTCGAGGGCGCGTATGTGGATCCGCTCCACAAGTCGGCCCGCCATATGATCCAGCGCGAACCGGAATTCTATGAAGTGTTGGCGCTTGCCGATGCCATCCGTATGGGGCGGCGACGGGAGCGCGAAATTGCCGAGACGGAGCTGGGGAGGAGATTGTTTCATGCCGCCAGTTAACACCGAGCTTCTATTCGCTGTTTTGGATCGCCTTCAAGAGCTTCCACATCGCTTTGTTTTACTGGGAGGATCCATTGTTGGACTGCTGGTTGATCATCCTGAACTGTTGGATTTCCGCCCGACAAAAGATGTGGATGTTCTGGTCGAAGCCATGTCCCGAATTGAATACACCCGGTTAGAAGAGGAACTTCGGGATCATGGATTCCGGCATGATATTTCAGAAGGCGCGCCCATTTGCCGATGGGTGGTCGGAGAATCGGCAAAGCTGGATGTGCTTCCGCTTGACCGTTCCGTGCTGGGTTTTGAATCAAAATGGTTCGAAGAAGCCTGGCAACACGCGCGGGAGTTGGAGTTTGAGGGGCGGACGATGGAGTTGATTACCCCCGTTTATCTGATCGCCACCAAGCTTGCGGCTTTTGAAAGCAGAGGGAATGGAGATTTCTGGGCGAGCCACGATCTGGAGGATATCATGATTGTAATCGATGGCCGCTCCAGCATTGTCGAGGATGTCCGGCAGGCCGGACATTTGGTGCGGGACTATATTGCAACCCTCCTTTCCGACTACATCGAACACACCGACTTCCTTGAGGCCTTGTGTGCGTATCTCGATTCCGATCCGGCAAGCCAAGAGCGATTGCCGGGGCTTCAGCAAAAGGTCAGGGCAATTTCCAGCTTGCAATAAAACGCGTTGCCTATGGTCGAAAGACGATAAGTTCACCATCATCCTCACCGTAAAAGCGCGCCGCTATGTAAAAGGTTTTCTATTGCAACCGGTTGAGGAAATCCCCGCCTCCGCCGCCCTCTTAAAATCGGCGAATTGCCGGTAGCCCGGTCGCCGCGATTCTGGTAGTTTCCGGTCGTGGCGGAACAAATTCGGTGAGGTGTGGATGAACGAAATTTCAACCAACTCAACGCGCGATCGAATCGCCTTCGTGGGCAACTACCTGCCGAGGCAGTGCGGAATCGCGACGTTCACCACCGATTTATGTGAAGCGGTCGCGGCCGCGTATCCCGCCGCCACGTGCCTCGCGCTCCCCGTCAACGACACCGAGGCCGGCTACACCTATCCGCGCCGCGTTCGGTTTGAGTTGGTGGAAAAGGATATCGAGTCCTATCGCCGCGCCGCCGACTTTTTGAACATCAACAGCGTCGACGTGGTTTGTCTTCAACATGAATACGGGATTTATGGCGGGCCGGCGGGCAGTCATATTCTGGCGTTGGCGCGCGAGCTGCGCATGCCGATCGTGACGACGCTGCACACCATTCTCGAGGAACCGCTGCCGGAACAACGCAGGGTGCTCGAAGAAGTGGCGGCCTTGTCGGACCGATTGATCGTGATGAGCCGCCGCGGCGAAGATCTTTTGACCGCGGTCTACGGCGTGCCGCGGGAGAAGATCGATTTCATTCCGCATGGCGTGCCGGACGTCGCGTTCGTCGATCCGAACTTCCACAAAGACCTTTTCGGAGTGGAAGGGAAGATGGTGCTGTTGAGTTTTGGATTGCTCTCGGCCAACAAGGGGATCGAGACGGTGATTTCGGCGTTGCCCGCGATCATTGAGCGACACCCCGACGTGGTCTACATGATCATTGGCGCCACCCATCCGCAGGTGCTGCTTCAGGAGGGCGAATCCTATCGGCTCTCGCTGCAGCGGCTCGCGCAGAAGCTGGACGTGGCGGGCAACGTGATTTTCCACAACAGTTTCGTTTCGCTGGAGCAATTGATTGAATTCATCAGCGCCGCGGATCTGTACATCACGCCTTACCTCAACGCGGCGCAAATCACGTCCGGCACGCTGGCCTACACGGTCGGCGCGGGCAAGGCGGTTGTTTCCACGCCGTACTGGTACGCCGAGGAGCTTTTGGCCGACGGGCGCGGCGCGTTGTTCCCGTTCCACGACGCCGACGCGCTGGCCGAACAGGTGCTCGATTTGCTCGAGCACGAATCCAAGCGCCACGCCATGCGCAAGCGCGCCTATCTGTTCGGGCGCGACATGATCTGGCCGAAGGTGGCCGAGCGATACATGGAATGCTTCGAGCGCGCCCGGACCGAGCCGCGGCGTTTCGTCCCGACCGGGTTCGCGGTCAAATCGCTCGACCAACGGCCGACCGATCTGCCCGCCCTCAAGCTGGATCACCTGCATCGTTTAACCGATGGAACCGGCATGATCCAGCACGCGAAACACATTGTGCCAAACTATGCCGAAGGATATAGCATCGACGACAACGCCCGCGCCCTGATCGTGAGCATCCTCGCGGCCAAGCTGGAGTTGAGCGACAGCCAATCGCTGGATCTGGCCTCGCGCTACATCGCCTTCATCTCCTACGCCTTCAACCAGCAAACCGGTCGTTTCCGCAACTTCATGAACTACCAGCGAATCTGGACGGAAGAGACGGGCTCGGCCGACAGCCATGGCCGCGCCCTCTGGGCCTTGGGAACCGTGCTGGGCCGATCCGAGACGCCGTCGCTGCGCGGGATCGCCAGCGGGCTCTTCGAGCAGGCGTTGCCGGCCATACTCGACGTTCCCCATCCGCGGGCCTGGGCGTTTTCCCTGTTCGGCATTCACGAATATCTGCGGCGCTTCGAAGGCGACCGGCTCGTCAACCAAGTCCGCGATGAACTCGCGGAACGCCTGCTGGCTTTGTATCAATCGACCCATTCGG
This sequence comes from Pontiella desulfatans, assembly GCA_029287275.1. Classification (GTDB taxonomy): domain Bacteria; phylum Verrucomicrobiota; class Kiritimatiellia; order Kiritimatiellales; family Pontiellaceae; genus Pontiella; species Pontiella desulfatans_A. Next base: position 6,171 of record JARFRL010000299.1, on the reverse strand, counting down.
ACGAGTGGCGCTGGTACGAGTCGGAGCTGACCTATTGCAATGGCGTGCTGCCGCACGCCATGCTGATGTGCGGAAAATGGATTCCGAACGGCGAGATGACCGAGGTGGGGATGGACTCGCTTCATTGGCTGGTCGAGCTGCAACGGACGGATCCGCCCGGAACCCACTTCATCCCGATTGGTTGCAACGGGTTTTATCCGCGCGGCGGCGAACGCGCCCGCTTCGACCAGCAGCCGGTGGAGGCGCAAACCATGGCCTCCGCCTGTCTCGAAGCCTATCGCTGCACCGACGATGAATACTGGCTGCGGGAGGCGCGGCGGACCTTTGAATGGTTCCTTGGCCGCAACGATTTGAACATCCCGCTTTACGATCCAACCACGGGCGGATGCCGCGACGGCCTCCACCCCGACCGGCCCAACGAAAACCAAGGGGCCGAGTCCACCCTCGCTTTCATCCAAACCTTGCTCGAACTGCGGCTGGCTGAAAACACCATTCAGGACGGCCGCGCGACCTGAAGGAGGTTGCCATGCGCGTCGCGATGCTCTCGCCAATCGCTTGGCGAACGCCCCCGCGCCACTACGGCCCGTGGGAAAACGTCGTCTCGCTTTTAACCGAAGGGTTGGTCGCCCGCGGCTTCGACGTCGCGCTCTACGCCACCGGCGATTCGGAAACCCGCGCGGAGTTGCGGTCGGTCCGCGCGCGCGGCTACGAGGAGGACCCCGGCATGAACGCCAAGGTCTGGGAGTGTCTGCATATTTCGGAGGTGTTTGAACACGCGGACGAGTTTGATCTGATCCACAACCACTTCGACTTCCTGCCGTTGAGTTACGCGGGGCTGGTTTCCACCCCGATCGTCACGACGATCCACGGCTTTTCCTCGCCGGGCATTTTGCCGGTCTATCAAAAATACAACGCGCGGGTCGCGTATGTTTCCATCAGCGCCGCCGACCGCGCCGCCGAGTTGGACTATATCCGAACCATCCATCACGGCATCGATTTGGCGCGGTTTCATTTTCAACGCCGCGCGGACGACTATCTGTTGTTCCTGGGCAGAATCCACCCGGACAAAGGCGCCAGGGAGGCGATCGAAATCGCCCGCGCCTGCGACAAGCGGCTGATCATGGCGGGTATCATTCAAGACGCGGACTATTATCGGAACCACATCGAGCCCCACCTGGATGGTTCGCGCGTGACCTATGTCGGAAGCGTCGGGCCAACGCGGCGCGACCAACTCCTGGGCAAAGCGAAGGCGTTGTTGCATCCCATTCAATTCAACGAACCGTTCGGGCTGACGGTGATCGAGGCCATGGCCTGCGGCACCCCGACGATCGCGTACCACCGCGGAAGCATGCCGGAACTGATCGAGCATGGCGTGGACGGATTTTTAGTGAACACCCGCGCCGAGGCGATCAATTGCGTTTCGGAGATAAGCGCGGTCGACCGGGCGCGGTGCCGCCAAACGGCCGAGGCGCGTTTCACCGCGGACCGGATGGTCGATCAGTATATCGAGGCCTATCGCGAAATTCTAAAATTCCCCCCGGTCGGCGTTCCGAAAACCGAGGAGAAAACGGAGGTGAGGAATGAAACCCAACCAACCGCTGGTTCGGCGGCATAAAAAGAATCCGATTCTGACGCGGGACGACGTCCCGTATCCCGTCGGCACGGTACACAACGCCGGCGTGGTTAAACACGGCGACCGCTATGTCATGTTGTTCCGCTCGCACACCCCAAACGGACGGTCGATCATCGGCAAGGCCGAGAGCAAGGACGGGTTCGACTTCAAGGTCGATCCCCAGCCGTTCCTCACGCCCGCGGCCGAGGGGGTTTTCGCGGAATACGAAGCCTTCGGGGTGGAGGATCTCCGCGTCACGCCGTTCGAGGGCGAATACCTGCTGACCTACAGCGCCTATTCGCGGCATGGCGTTCGGGTGGCGCTCGCCCGCACCAGCGATTTCGTCCGCGTGGAACGCGTGGCGCTGATCACGCAGGCCGACCTGCGCAACGTCGTCATCTTCCCGGAAAAGATCGACGGCCGATACGCGCGGTTGGACCGGCCGCATTCGGAAATCACTCCGTGGTCGATCTGGATCTCCTATTCGCCCGACCTGATCCACTGGGGCGATTCCCGCATGCTCATCAAGCCGGAGCCGTATCACTGGGACGAAATGAAGGTTGGCCCCGGGGCGCCGCCCATCCGGACCGATTCGGGTTGGCTGAACATCTATCACGGCGTCTTCCAAACCATGGCCGGCGCGGTTTACCGCCTCGGCGTGGCGCTGCACGATCTGGCCGATCCGGCCAAGGTGCTCGGGGTGGCCGACCGCTGGATCCTGCAACCGGAAGACCCGTGGGAGGTTTGCGGCTACGTGCCGAACGTGGTCTTCACCTGCGGCGCGGTGCCGGAGGACGACGGCACGGTTAAGCTCTATTGGGGCGGCGCGGACTCCGTCATGTGCGCGGGAACGGCGGTGCTCGACGACCTCGCGCGGCTATGTCTGACCGACCGCCGAGAGGCCTGTTGAAATGAAACCCGATCCAAACTGGCCCTACGAATCCGCTCTGATCGTCGTGGCGCATCCCGACGACGAAATCCTATGGGCGGGCGGCACCATGCTGCTGCATCCCGAAACCCGTTGGACCGTCGCGGCCCTCTGTCGCCGAGCCGATCCCGACCGCGCGCCCAGGTTTCGAGCCGTGCTGGAGTATCTCGGCGCGTCCGGCGTTTTGGGCGATCTCGACGACGGCCCGGAGCAGACCCCGCTTTCCCGCGCTGTTGTGATGGACGCGGCGCGCGCCCTCGTGGGCGACAGCTACGCGGATTTGATTTTGACGCACGGCATCGCCGGGGAATACACGCGGCATCGCCGCCACGAAGAGGTGGGCGCGGCCGTGCTCGCGCTGTGGGACGTCGGCGCGCTTCGCGGCCGCGCGCTCTGGGCCTTCGCCTACCGCGACGCCCAGCCTATCGCGGGGGCGGATGTTGTTCATGAGCTTCCGCCGGAAATCCAAGAGCGCAAGCGCCACCTGGTGACCGAGGTCTATGGGTTCGCTCCGGATGGTTTCGAAGCGAACGCCGCGCCGCGCGCGGAAGCCTTCTGGCGGTCGCGGCCAACTAGGGAGGGACGAGCATGAAAGCGCTACTGCTCTATGATTATCCGCCATCGCCCGCCGGTTTGGCGACGCAGGGCGCGCTGTTGCATCGAGGGCTCGAGGAACTCGGTGTGGAGGTGTGTTCAACGCATTTCGAGTCGGCCCAGGAAAAGGAGTGGTACTACCGTTGGTTCGAGCCGGACGTCGTGGTCGGCATCGGCTATTGGGGCCACACGCCGGACCTCGTTTTGCATCCGCGGCGGTATGGGGCGCGGTGTGTGCCGTGGCTGGTCGCGGACGGCTATATGGCCAACTACCGCGAGGTGCTGGACGCGCTGCCGCTCGTGCTGGTGACCTCCCGCTGGGTGAAGAAGGTCTACACGCGCGACGGTCTGAAGGGAAAGAACATCCAGGTCCTGCCCGTGGGCTGCGATACCGACGCGTTCATTCCGCGCGACCGGAGCGACCCCAAAGTGGCGGCGGTACGCGAATCGCTCGGGATCGCCCCCGATCAGATCATGATCCTTACGGTCGGCGGCGACGCCGCTTCGAAGGGCGCGCGGGAAGTGATGGAGGCGCTGGCGCTCATCGACCAGCGCGCGCCCGACTGGAAATATGTCTGCAAGGTCTGGCCCCAGCCGCGGACCCAGCGGCAGAACATCGCGGACCTCCAGCTGGCCTCTCAGCTGGGGATCGACAAGAACGTGATCTACGCGACCAGTGTGACCTCGCGCGACTTCATGCCCTACCTGATCGCGGCCTGCGACATATACGCCGCCCCCTCGCGCTTGGAAGGCTTCGGCATGCTCCAAGTCGAGGCCAACGCGTGCGGCAAGCCGGTGCTGGGCATCAACGCCATGGGGTTGCTTGACACCATGGTGCACGGCGAAACGGCGTTCCTGGCCGAGGTGGCCCAAGAGATCCACCTGCGGGAAACCATGCTGGGCGCGGAGTCCGGCTACGCGGAAAACCACCGCTTCGTGTTCGAGCACCCGCGGACCGTCGACTTCCGCGCCAGCGTGCACGACATCGCCGACTATCTCCTGCGGCTGATGGAGGACAAAGACCTGCGCGAGCGCATGGGCTCGGCGGGGCGCGCGCGCGTGGTGGAACGCTTCGACTACCGCGTCGTCGCCCGAAAATTCATCGACATCGCGGCCCGGTATTTGGAGGTGGCGTGACATGAAAAACGAAATCGACGAAGCCAAGGCGGCCGCGCTCGAGGTGCTGCGGCACAACGCCCGCGGGCCGTATCAAGGCCTGCCGCGCACGGCTGGATGGGGCTATCCGGAACCCTACACCCGCGACCTGATGATCGCGGCGCTCGGCATGCTGGGCACCGGGGATGAAACGCTCATGTCCGCCCTGCGCGCGACGCTGGTGGTCGCGGCCGAAAACCAAAGCCGGCTCGGGCATATCCCTTCGTTGGTTCACGACGCGGACGACCGCGGCGCGAGCGACACCACGCCTCTGTTTCTCATGGCGGTGGCGATGTTCCGCGAGACCACCGGGGAGACCGGCTTTCTGGAATCCGCCGTCGTTAAAGCGACGCGGTGGATGGAATATCAGAGTCCCGCGGACGACGGCATTGTCGCCCAGCTTCCGACCAGCGACTGGCGCGACGAACAATGGGTGCTCGGCTACGGGCTGTACGTCAACGCGGTCGCGTACACCTACATGCGCCTGCTGGGACTCGACGGCCAGGCCGACGCGCTGCGAAAGGCGATGACGAGTTTCACCATCACCAGCGGCGTGCAGCACAAGCACGTGCACGAGGGTCTCGTCATTCGCCACAAACCCTACTACGCGCTTTGGTCCTACAAGGTGCTCGGGAGCGAGCGCTTCGATCTGCTCGGCAACAGCCTGGCCATCCTCTCCGGCATCGCCGCGCCCTCGCGGGCGGCCGCGCTCGTCCGCTGGATCGAGTCGGAGTGCGATATCTTGCGCGGCAACGGGGAGCTCGCGGTGGAGCTGCCGCCGTGCCTGTTTCCATATCTGCGCCCCGGCGATCCGGACTGGCACCCGCGCGACGCCCTGTTCAACCAGCCGGGCGAATATCACAATGGCGGCGTCTGGCCGTTCGTCTGCGGATTCTATGTCGCCGCGCTCGTGGCCGCCGGTCGGCCCAAGCTCGCCGCCCGGAAGCTGGAGGCCCTGACCGCGCTCGTCCGCCGGCGACGGACGGAGCCGGTGGAGTGGGGCTTCAACGAGTGGCACCGCGCGCGGGACGGCGACCCGGCGGGGCAGGACTGGCAGACGTGGTCGGCGGCGATGTATCTCTACGCCGCGCGCTGCGTGGAGGAAAATCGGACCCCCTTTTTCGAGGCGGTCCGCGCGCGATCTAAAACGGAGATGAACAAGGAGACGACATGACCCCGAAAGTAAAACGCAAGAGAGTGAAAATCCTGGGCGACCCCGGCCGGATCATCGCCCGCCCGCACCTGCCGGGCGGCGAGGGACGAATCCGGCGCGTCATCCAACGCGTCGTCGCGCTTCCCGAAGAAACCGCGTCCGCCCTGCTGGAAGAGCTCATGCTCGACTTCGGCGAGCGCCACCGCGATATCGAGCGGATTTTCATGCGCCACCTGAAGGAGGTCATCGAATATCTGCCGGAGGGCGTGCTGCTGAGTAAAACCAAGCATGAGCTGATCGGCGCGTACTTCACCAAGGAATATTCGATTGAATCGGCGGCGCTGTTCAACCCCTCGATCGTTCCGCACCCGGACCAAAGCGGGCTGAAAGAGGGCGCGCTGCGCTTCATTATTAGCCTGCGGGCGACCGGCGAAGGGCATATTTCGTCGATCGTGTTCCGCGCCGGCCTTCTCGACGAGGGCAACCTGCTGAGCTTCGACCCCGTCAGCGGATATGTCGAAACGCCGACGCTCGAGCTGGATCCCGAATACGACCGCCACCTCATCGAACTCAAGCTCAACGAAATGCGCGCCTGCAACGAAACCACCGACTGGGTGCTCCAACGCCTTCCCGACAACTTCACCTATAACGCGCTAAAGGACGTCCTCGAGGAATTTCATCGCGATCATCCCGTCCTCGGCATACAACAAACCGAAGCGATCGAGCTGA
>JARFRL010000252.1 GCA_029287275.1 Pontiella desulfatans | reverse complement strand
GTCAATGTTGCCCCAAGCGCCAACGGCGACGGAACCCCACGCTTCGGGCATGCCAAGACCATCCACTTCAATGCCGGGCTGAATCACCGCGCCATCGTTGAAGGTGTATCCGCGGAACACATAAGCGGACGCGAAATCGGTCGATACGCTGGCGCCAGCGAAGACGGACGACGCGACGAAACCGGCCGCGATAGTAGTAGTAATAATTTTCTTCATTTCTTATCTCCTTCTGTCTCTGTTAACTTACTTAACCCAATTCTCAGCGGCCGAGCCCCGGTAAAGTCCCTCGAGGATGCGAAAGGAAATCGCGCGAGACCCGGCCGCCTTGAAACTTGTTCTAACCAACGGCCTCGGGGCCCTTTTCTCCAGTGCGAATGCGGATGCACTCCGGCAGATCCATGATGAAGATCTTGCCGTCACCAATGTTTCCGGTGCGCGCTCCCGCGACGATCGCTTCGACCGTGGTGTCGACGAAGTCGTCGTTCACCGCGATTTCGATGCGAACTTTCTTCAGCAGGTTCACCTCGATGTCCGCGCCGCGGTACGTTTCGTGGTAACCCTTCTGCTGACCGCAGCCCATGGCGTTGGTCACTGACATCTTGTAGACTTCTTTTTCGTACAGGCTCTGCTTCACTTCGTTGAGCTGTTCAGGCTGCACATACGCGATAATGAGTTTCATTGTTCGTGTCCTTTCCGTATCAGCCGGTTAGTTGGTGGTGAAGATCTGGAAGCCGTTGTATGCTTCCTCGCCGTGTTCGCCGATGTCCAGACCGCGCAGTTCCTCTTCCTTGCTGACGCGGAGCATGCCGATCGCCTTCAGGATGGAGAACAGGATGAACATGGTCACGAAGGCCCAAATCGGAATAACGATCGAACCGGTGAGCTGGGCGACCCAGTTGCCGTAGTCACCGATGGCCTGCGAGGAACATCCGTCGTAGGAACCGAAGATGGCCGTGGCGATACCGCCCCAAACACCGCAGATACCGTGTACCGGGAACGCGCCGACCGGATCGTCGATTTTCAGCTTGTCGAGCAACTTGACGCCGAGGACGACCAGAATACCCGCGATCGCGCCGATGATGATGGCTTCAACGTTGGAAACGCCGTCGCAGTTGGCGGTGATGCCCACGAGACCGGCGAGAACGCCGTTGGCGGCCATGGTCAGGTCGGGTTTCTTGTGCATGACCCACGTGCAGATCATCGCGAGGACCGCGCCGGCGCCAGCCGCGAGCAGCGTGTTCACCGCGATCAGCATGACCGCTTCGGTGTTGTCTTTGCCCGTGATCGCGAGCTGCGAGCCCGGGTTGAAACCGAACCAGCCAATGAGAAGAATGAAGACACCCAACGTCGCCAGCGGCAACGAGTGGCCGGGCATCGCTTTGGATTTTCCGTCTTTGCTGAAACGTCCGATGCGCGGGCCGAGGACGATGGCGCCAGCCAACGCGGCGAAACCACCACAGGCGTGAACGACGAGTGATCCAGCGAAATCGTAGAAGCCCATCTGGTCGAGCCAACCGCCGCCCCATTTCCAGTAACCGGAAATCGGATAGATGAACGCGGTCAGGACCGCGCTGTACACGAGGTACGCGTGGAACTTCATGCGTCCGGCGACCGCGCCGGAAACAATCGTGGCGGCCGTCGCGGCGAAGGCGACCTGGAACAGCCAGTCAACCTGCAGCGTCAGCGCGCCGGATTCGGCGATATCCGCGCCGTTGCCGCCAATGCCGAATTGTCCAAAGGCCAGCCATCCGTTTCCATCGCCCGGATACATCAGACCGTAACCGATGATGAAATAGAGGATCATACCGATCGACAGGTCCATCAGGTTTTTAAACAGAATGTTCACGGTGTTCTTCGCGCTGTTGAAACCGGATTCAACCAGAGCGAAACCAGCCTGCATGAACAGCACCAGCACCGCGCAGAACATCAGGAACATATTATCAATCGCGTACGCCCACTCGCCCGACGTCGCCGCCGCGTCGAATGTGGCCTCCGCTTCGGCGGCTTCTTGCGCCAATGCCGGCGACGCCAGCCCCAACACAATCGCCGCCACGATCAATGCTGGAATTTTAAACCACTTCATTTTCATCCTTACACCCTCCTAGAGGTTTCTTACTCAACACGGACACCATATCCGTGACTACGAAGCGCCTCTTTACGCAACAGGTGTGCCAACGGCCCTTCGAGGGACGGAACGAACACCGCAACCTATTTATGGTTAGCGGTTTAAAACTTAGTCTACACCAAATACACGTTTGATCTGGATAAAACATTTCCATCATAAATGTTCTATACGAACCGGTTGGTACATTTTTGTATTCAAGAGGTGATTGATACGCAATAAAGCGTTGTTTTTTCTGTGGTTGCACCGTTTACGCGGTAAAATCATTCCATGAGTTTCGATATAAAAATCGTTAATGGCACCGTCCTTGACGGATCAGGAAGACCCGCAACCGCCTGTGATATAGCAATTAACGGCGATAGAATTACAAATATGGGAGAAAATCTGGCGGAAAACGCCAGAACCACCATCGACGCCGCGGGATTGTTGGTTTGCCCTGGATTTATTGACGCGCACTCCCACTCCGATACCTATCTGCTGCTGGAACCCAGTGCCGCGTCGAAGGTGTATCAAGGCGTAACGACCGAGATCTGCGGCAATTGCGGCGCCTCCGCCGCGCCGCTCAACGGCGACTACAAGATGCCTTCCGACTGGCTCGACAAAGACTACGCCAAACCCTGGAAAACCGTCGCGGACTACCGCGAGCGCTACGCCGAGGCCAACCCCGCGATCAACGTCGCCCTCCTCGTCGGCCACAACACGCTGCACGCCGGCATCTGCGGCTACGAGCCGCGCGCCGCGACGCCGGAGGAAATGAAGCGCTTGAAGCGGGAACTCGAACAGGCGCTCGACGAAGGCGCGATCGGCCTGAGCTCCGGACTCGCCTATCCTCCCGGGTCGGCCGTGCCGCGCGCGGAGATCATCGAACTCGGAAAAGTGGTCGCGCGGCGCGGCGGGCTCTACACCACCCACATGCGCTCCGAGTCCAACGAACTGCTCGAAGCCATCGATGAAGCGATCGATATCGCGGAGCGTTCCGGAGCGAAACTCCAGATATCCCACCTCAAGGCGTCCGGCGCCGGCAATTGGAACAAAATCGACGCCGCCTTCGAAAAGGTCCGCGCCGCGATGGAGCGGATCGACATCGGTTCCGATCGATATCCCTACACCGCCGGCTCCACCGATCTCGACATCTGTCTGCCCCAATGGGCCACCTATGGCGGCCGCCCGGCGATCCTTGAGCGGCTTCGCGACCCCGCGACGCGAAAAAAGATCCGCGGCGAGCTGCTGGAAAACCCGCCCGGCTATTGGGACAACGTGATGGTCGGCTCGACCCGATTCGAGGAATTCAAAGGGCGATATCTTCCCGCGGTCGCCGAGGCGCTCAACCTGGACGAGGTCGACGCGTTTTTGCATCTGATCGACGCGGACGACCTGAAAACCGGCGGCGTCTTTTTCGGTTTGTCGGAAGAAAACATGTGGCGGGTGCTGGCCGAGCCCTATGTCTCGATCGGCTCCGACGGCTCCATGCGCGCGCCATGGGGACCGCTCAGCCACGACCATCCGCATCCGCGCGCCTACGGTAGCCATACCAAGTTCCTGCGCGCCGCGCTCGACGGCCAAACCGTTCCGTTGCCGGAGGCGATTCGTAAAATGACCTCCCTGCCCGCGGAACAGTTCAACTTGAAAAACCGCGGGTTGCTGAAGGTCGGCCACGCGGCGGACATCCTGATTTTCGATCCGGCCGCGATCAAAGAAAACACCACCTACGCGCGGCCGCACCAGCTATCGAACGGCATGCGCCACGTCATCGTCAACGGCGTTCACACCCTCAAGGAGGGCCAACACACCCCAACCCGCGGCGGAGAATTTCTCGCGCGATAAAAGAAGTCGGCGACCAGACTCTTCAATCATTCTCCGCGCTTCCTCGCCGTTCGTTTCGCGCCCGCGCCGCCACTAAAAAAGCGTACATTCAACCATCCTTTTGTCCAACGCGATTTGGAGCGAGCGTCTCATGGGTGTAAGTCCGTTTCGGGAGGCGGCGTTTAACGAAAGGAGTATGGCATGTTGACTGCTATTACAACCGGAGCGCCCACCACGAACAAAGGGCGAATGGAAAAAGAAACTATGGAAGAATCGATCATCAACCCAACCGACAGCCTGCAAATCGTGGAATTTCCCCACGACGGCGTGAAGGCCTACTTCATCACCGCCCACGCCTCCGAGCAGACCATGGAGGCCGTGTTCGACCAGGTTTCCGCCGAAATGGCCGCCCGCGACGCGAAAATCGCGTTTCAGTATCTTTTCGGCGGTCGCCAATTTTATCCCAAGGCCGTTTCCGCCATCAAATCACTCGACTGGCCGCTCACGCTGTTGCACGGCGACGCCTGCTCGGGATCGACCATCACCGGCACCCAGTTCATCGCGCTGTCCGGCGCGGAGCTGCACCCCGTCATGGACGGCGACCGCAAGGTGGGCAATTGGTACGACACCGAGGACGCGCGCTATTGCCTGCTGGGCGACCTCCGCGCCGACGATCTCACGCAAAGCCGCGAGGAACAGGCCCTCGCCGTGTTCGAGAAAATGGAAGCGCTGCTGAAACAAGCCGACATGGACTTCACCGACATCGCGCGCACCTGGCTCTATTTGAACGACCTGCTGGAATGGTACGACGAGTTCAACGTGGTCCGCACCCAATTCTTCAACGAACGCGGCACCTTCGACAAGATGGTTCCGGCCAGCACCGGCATCGGCGCGGGCACCGCGGCGGGCGAGGAAATGGTCTGCGCGCTGTGGGCCATCAAGCCCAAACACGACGGCGTGAAGGTTTTCGCGGTGCCGTCCCCGTTGCAATGCCCCGCGCTCGACTACAAATCCTCCTTCGCCCGCGCGGTGGAAGTGGATCAGCCCGGCTCGCGCCTGCTCACCATTTCCGGCACCGCCAGCATCGAGCCCGGCGGAAAAACCGTTCACCTCGACGACTGCGCGAAACAGATCGAACTGACCATGGACGTGGTTCATGAAATTCTGAAGTCCCGCGGCATGGATTGGGAAAACACCTCCCGCGCCATCGCCTACTTCAAGAATTTCGACGAGTCGCATCTGCTGGCGGAATACTGCGTGGAGCACGGCCTACCCGAGCTTCCCGTCGCGATTTCGCACGCCGACGTCTGCCGTCACGACCTGCTGTTCGAGATCGAACTCGACGCCGTGAAAGCGCGCTGACGCGCCAGAAAACGCCCCGCCCGCGGATGCTCGCGCCCGCAACACGTTGACAAGAAACCTGCCATTGTATAAACCTCCGGCCATGAAAGCGTATTTTCCGATCATATTTTCGGAAAATCTTCAGCCAACGTAAAATAGGTCACGGAAAACGGCGCGTCATCGCCGCGGTTCCCGCGCCATTACTGGAGGGTTACATGAGCAAGGCAACCGTACCGCGCGTGGGCGTGGTGATGGGCAGCACGTCCGACTGGGACACCATGCATCACGCCGTTGACGTGCTTAAGGAATTTGGCGTGGCCTGCGAGGCCTTGGTGGTTTCCGCCCACCGCACGCCGGCTTGGCTGATGGAATACGCGGTGTCGGCCGAGGAGCGCGGACTGGAGGCCGTCATCGCCGGAGCCGGCGGCGCGGCGCACCTGCCCGGCATGCTGGCGGCGCAAACCATCGTCCCGATCTTGGGCGTCCCGGTCAAGAGCCGAGCGCTCAACGGCCTCGACTCGTTGCTTTCCATCGTCCAGATGCCCGCGGGCATTCCCGTGGCGACACTGGCGATCGGGGAATCCGGCGCCAAAAACGCGGCGCTGATGGCGATCGCGATCTTGGCCAACGCGGACGCGACCCTGCGGGAAAAACTAAAAGCCTTCCGCGCCCGGCAGACCGAAACCGTGCTCGACCAAAAAAATCTGGAAACCTTTCTCGGATGACCGCGGAGCATCCAACTTTGAACGCCGACAAACGGTCGGTTTCTCCGCTGCCTCCGGGCAGCACGCTGGGCCTGTTCGGCGGCGGACAGCTCGGGCGCATGTTCGCCAAGGCGGCGGCCCGACTCGGCTACCACGTGCATGTTTTCGCGCCCGAGGAGGAATGCCCGGCCGGAGAGGTTTCGCTGGAGCGCACCCGCGCGAGCTACGACGACCTCGATGCCGTGGCGCGGTTCGCCCAATCGGTGGACGCCATCACCTACGAATTCGAGAACGTGCTGGGACCCACCGTGGAAACCGCCAACCAATACGCGCCGGTTCGCCCCCATACCTGCGTGCTCTCCGTCACCCGAAACCGGCTGATTGAAAAAAGCTTCCTGCGGTCGAGCGGGCTTTCGGTGGCCCCCTTTTTCGCCGTTGCTTCCGCCGCGGAACTGGAGCGGGCCCGCAACGAGCTGGGCGGACGCGCCGTGGTCAAGACCACCGCCTTCGGATACGACGGCAAGGGTCAAACGATGGTGAAGGCCTATGGCGAATCCGACACCGCGTGGCGAACCATCGGCGCGCCCGAAGAGGCCATTGTGGAGCAGTTCATTCCCTTCGAAGGGGAATGCAGCATGCTGGTCGCGCGCGGCGGCGGCAGCACCACCTTTTTCGGCCCGTTCTACAACCAGCATCGGAACCACGTCCTCGATCTAACCACCTGGAGCGCCGAAGATGATTCCCCCACGGCCCGCGAGGGGCGCGCCATTGGCGCGGCCGTGGCCGACGCGCTGGCCCTCGACGGCATGATTTGCATCGAATTCTTCATCACGCCCGGCGGGCTGCTCGTCAACGAAATCGCTCCGCGGCCGCATAACAGCGGGCACCTGACGCTGGAGGCGTGTTCCATCAGCCAGTTCGAGCAGCAAGTGCGCCTGGCGGCGGGGTACCCCCCCGTCGATCCGGTACCCCGGGCGCCCGCGGCGGCCATGGTCAACCTGTTGGGCGATATCTGGGAAGGCGGGGAACCCGATTGGGCGGCCGTGCTGAAGCAACCGAACACGGCCTTCCATCTCTACGGGAAATCCGCGCCGATGCCCGGCCGAAAAATGGGGCACCTGACGGTACTGGCCGACACGCCGGAGATCGCCGCCGAAACCGCCCTGACCGCTCGTCGCGCGTTGCGGCGCGACCCAACCTAATCCACCAGCAAGGCAAGCGCATGAAAACCGACCCACAACTCAAAAGCGAAATCCGAGACCTGACCACGCGACTCGGCGACATCATCCGGGAACAGGCTGGCGAAGCCTGCTACCAGCGGGTGGAAAAGCTACGTCTGGTTTCCGGCCGCGTGCGATCGCGCCAAGATCCCGCGGACGTCAAAAAAAAGCGCGCGCTGATCAACCGCATGAACACGAAAACGGCCTATCCGGTGGCGCACGCCTACAGCGTCTTTTTCCAACTGGTGAACCTGTGCGAAGAGCGGGCGCGGGCGCGCGAGGTGCGCGAGCGGCCGGATCTGGACCAATCGCTCCGGGCCTTGTTCGACGAGCTCAAAGGCGCCGGCGTTCCGGCGTCGCGCGTGCGCGGCGTGCTCAAATCGTTGTCCATCGAGCCGGTTTTCACGGCGCACCCCACCGAGAGCAAGCGCCGCACCACGATGAACCATATCATGCGGCTCGCTCGGGCGGAGGCCGATCCCGATCTCTCGCTCGAGGCCCTGTGGCAGAGCGAGGAAGTGCGCGTGAACCGCGTCACGCCGCTCAACGAAGTTGGAAACGTGCTGTTCCTTTTCGAGCGCGTGATTTTCGACGCGGTGGCCGACTTCTACGAAACGTTCGAAAACGAACTTCAGCGCGCGTATCCCGGCACGCCGCTCGATGGCGCTCCGCTGACCTTCGCCAGTTGGATCGGCGGCGATCGCGACGGCCACCCCTTCGTCACCCCCGAAGTCAGTCTGCGGACCATGGAAATGATGCGGGCCAAACTCATCGAGCTGTATCGCCGGGAGTGCGACCTGTTGGTGGAGGAAATCAGCCACGCGGACCGCGGCGAAGCCGAGTCCGCCGCGGCGAGCGAGCCGATGGATCCGTTTCATTCCGCCGAGACCTTCCGCCGCGCCTTTGAGACGATGAGCCAGCGCCTCGCCAACGACGAGTACGCGTCGGTCGAGGAATGGATCGGCGAGCTGGAATCCATTCGCGCGCGGCTCTTGGCGCAAAAGGCGCGCCGAGCGGCGAACGGGCGCTTGAAACGGCTGATTCTGCGCGCCCGCGTCTTTGGCTTCCATCTGGCCGAACTGGATTTCCGGGATCACTCGGGCAAGCTCACCAGCGCGCCCGAGGAACTGGACGCGGAATTCGCCACCATCGCCAAGTTGCAGAAGCGCTATGGCGAGGCGGCGGCGCACCGCTTCATTCTCAGCATGACGCATTCGGCCGAACAGGTGATCGAAGTCGCGAAACGCGCGCGGCGCCAATCGGCCAAGGCGGTCGACATCGTCCCGTTGTTCGAAACCATTGACGACCTTGAGCGAGCGCTGGAACTGGTGCGGGCCTTGTGGTCCGACCCCGGCTATCGCAAGCATCTGGCGTCCCGCGGCGACGTGCAGGAGGTCATGCTGGGCTATTCCGACTCGAACAAGGACGGCGGCTATCTGGCGGCCAACTGGTTCCTGTACCGCGCCCAGAAAAGCCTCAGCGCGGAGGCCGACCGCGTCGGCATCAAAATCCGCTTTTTCCATGGCAAAGGCGGCACCATCGACCGCGGTGGCGGACTGAGCTACCGCAGTCTCTTGGCGCAGCCGCACGCGTCCCACGGAGGAACTCTGCGCGTCACCGATCAAGGCGAGGTGATTTTCGTTAAATACGGAAACCGCGTCATCGCTCGGCGCAACCTCGAGCAGCTCGCCTCCGCCGTCATGCACAACGCCTGCGTCGACGAGGAGCAACGCGGCGTGAAGCCCGAATGGGAGGACGCGCTCGACCGTCTGGCGCGGGCGTCCTATCGCCACTATCGCGCGTTGATCGAGCGCCCGGGCTTCATCGACTATTTCCGCGCCGCCACCCCCATCGATCTCATCGAGCATTTGCGGATCGGTTCGCGGCCGAGCCGACGTAGCAAAGGGGGCGACATTTCCGAATTGCGCGCGATTCCATGGGTCTTCTCCTGGACGCAATCGCGCAACCTGCTGCCCGCTTGGTACGGCATGGGCTCGGCGCTGGCGGAGTTCAAAGGCAAGGACCGCGAGATACTTAAAAGCATGTATCGCGAATGGCCCTTTTTCGCCCTGCTCATCGACAACGCCGAGGTTTCGCTGGCCAAGACCGATCTGTATATCGCCGGGCGCTACGCCTCGCTCGTTCCGCGAGCCGACCTGCGAAAAACCTTCTTCGGCCTGATCTCGGATGAACACAAGGCTTCATGCAAGCAGGTGCGTTCCGTTTCAGGCCACCGGCGCCTGCTGGAAAAACAGCCGCGGCTCATGGAATCGATTCGCCTGCGCAATCCCTACGTAGACCCGCTGCACTATCTGCAGATCCGGTTTTTGAAGCAGTGGCGCGCCACGCCGGAAGCGCGGCGAACCGAAGAAGAGCGACGCCTGCTGGCCCTAACCGTGCACGGCATCGCCTTCGGCATGAAAAGCACCGGCTGATTCCGTCGCCCCCGAAAGCGGGCAACCCCTTCGCCGCCGCGAAACAAGCCCGCGGGCCGAAGGAACGGAACCATAACTAATGAATTTGATCACCTTTCCGGCCTATGGCATAACAGCGTGCCTATGAACGATGAAACCAGTATGACTTGCCGAGAGCGCTTCGTCCGCGCCGTCACCTGCCAAACCGTCGACCGCCCGCCCATCTGGATGATGCGGCAGGCCGGACGCTCGCTCCCGGAATACCGCGAACTCAAGGAAACCCGCAAGTTCACCGAGCTCGTGCGCGACCCCCGATTGGCCGCGGAAGTCACGTTGCAACCCATTCGCCGTTTCGGATTCGACGCGGCCGTCATCTTCTCAGACATCCTCGTCATCGCGGAAGCCATGGGCGCGAAATACGAACTGCTCGATCAAGGCGGCGTCCAGGTCGATTTCTCGCTCGACTCGAAAGCCGACGTCGACCGGCTCGATCCGACCCGCGTGCTCGACCACATCGGCTACACCCCCGAGGCGATCAAAGTCACCCGCGAGGAGCTCGGCGACGAACGCGCCATTATCGGCTTCGCCGGATCGCCCTGGACGCTCGCGTCGTTCATGGTCGAAGGCGGAAGCTCGCGCGAGAATCTGCGCTCGCGCGCCATGCTGCACGACGAACCCAAACTCTTTTTCACGCTGCTCGAGAAAATCACCGAAGCGACGATCACCTACGTGAAAGCCCAAATCGCCGCGGGCGCGGACGTCATCCAACTCTTCGACAGCCAAGGCGGTACGCTCGCGCCCCACTTGTGGTGGAAGATCTCCGGGCTTTGGATGCAACAGATCATCGACGCGATCGCGGGCGAGGCGCCCACCATCGTCTTCGCGCGGAACGTGCACCACAACTGGCGCCAAGTCGTCAAGACCGGCGGCGACGCGCTCGGCATCGACTGGTCGATCGATTTGCGCGACGTCGCGGACACCATTCCCGCGGACGTCGCCGTGCAAGGCAACCTCGACCCGGCCCTGCTCCTCGCGAAGCCCGAGTCCGCCGCCGAGGAAGCGCGGCGGATCTGCGAATCCATGCGCGGCCGCGATGGATTCATCTTCAACCTCGGCCATGGCGTTCCGCCCGAAGCCGACATCGCCGCGATCCAAGCCATCGCCGAAACGGTCCAGAACTTCGAATGAGCGGCGTGCACGTCAACCTAGAGCAACTCCGGAAATACAACCAACCCGGACCGCGCTACACCTCGTATCCACCGGCGACGCATTTCACCGACCATCCCGAAATGGCCGTCGGCGCCGCGGGCCCGCTCTCGCTCTATTTTCATTTGCCGTTCTGCTCCACGCAATGCCTCTACTGCGGCTGCACCAACATCGTCACGAACGACTTGTCCCGCGGCGCGAACTATCTCGGCTATCTGGAAAAAGAACTCGCGTTGCGCGCCGCGTTCGTTCCGGTGGGCTCCGAAGTGATTCAGGTTCAGCTGGGCGGCGGCACGCCCACCTTCTTCCAACCCGCGGAAATCGAGCGGATCGGCCAACTCATCCGCGACACCTTTCCCTTGGCGGAAGTCGTCGAGGCCGGAGTGGAGATCGATCCGCGCTCCCTCACGAAAGACAAGCTCGCGGCGTTGCGGACGGCCGGCTTCAACCGCGCCTCGCTCGGCGTGCAGGACACCTGCCCCGAAGTGCAGCAAACCATCGCGCGCGTTCAACCGCTCGAAATGATCGCGGAAAAAACCGCTTGGCTGCGCGACGGCGGCATGGAGTCGATCAACTTCGACCTCATCTACGGCCTGCCCAACCAGACGGTCGAATCGTTCAACCGAACCCTCGATGAAGTCCTGACGTTCGCGCCCGACCGCTTCGCGATCTACAGCTACGCGCACATCCCCTGGATCAAATCCTTCCAGAAAAGCTACGAGCTCCTGCTCCCCGACGCGGAAATGAAAATGCGCCTGCTCCAGCTCACCATCCAAAGGCTGACCGACGCCGGCTACGTTTACATCGGCATGGACCACTTCGCGAAACCCGACGACGCGATGGCGAAGGCCCTCGCGAACGGAACCCTGCAGCGCAACTTCCAAGGCTACAGCACGCTCAAGGGCGTCGACCTCCACGGCTTCGGCATGTCCGCCATCTCCCACGCCGCGGGGCGCTACCACCAGAACCACAAGGAACTCGCGGACTATCACGCCGACCTCGACGCGGGCGTACTCCCCATCGCCCGCGGCTACGCCATGACCGAAGAAGACCAGATCCGCTACCACGCCATCATGCGGATCATGTGCGACCTTTACGTGGACTACGCCGCGGTGTCGGACGAGATCGGCGTCGATTTCTCCGACTATTTCAAAACCGACATCGCCTCGCTCGACGACCTCGAGGTCGACGGCCTTCTGATCCGCGAACCGACCGGCCTGCGCGTCACCCCGCTCGGCCGCCTTTTCGTCCGAATCATCGCGATGCGCTTCGACGCCTATCTCCAAGCCGACCAGCGCAAAGGGCGCTATTCCCAAACGGTCTAATGTAGACGAGGTTCCACCGACGGGTTCCGCGCGGAAATCCACTGTCCGGAACCGAACGAGACGCGATCCGAATTCCCTTCCTCCGGAACGAGGCCGGGGACCTCGGCCACACCTGTAGCCTCGGTCCGAGACCGGGTTCCCATTCGCGTTGTTCAGGACGGCGGAGTGGCCGGCACGGCCTCCAACGGAGCCAGACTCCGCTCCATTTCCTCGACCTTGCTTTTGGTTTCCGCGGCCGGGGGCGGCCCATCGCCGGGCCCCGTGTTCACGGCCACGTCCGTCTCGGCCTTCTTAGCTTTCTTCACGCGCGGGTCAGGCGTTGCCTGGGTTTCCGAAGCGGCGTCATTTTCCGCGGGGGTTTCCACCATCACGGCCGAATCAGCATCCGCCTGACTGGTCTCCGGCGTCGCGGCGTCTTCCGCCGACGGCGAGCTTTCACACCCGGAGAACACGAACAGGGCGAGGACGCCCGCCAGCGCGGAGGCATACAACGCCGGATTGGTTTTTCGTTCAACCATCATAATATTTCCTGGGTTGGGTTGTTCTAGCGTTGCTTCTTCAATCAGGAGCCTTCGGTCTTAATCGGAACGCTTTCAATCGGCTTCAGACTTTCCTCCAGTCGCTCAACCGGTTCCTTCGGCGGGGGCGGCGCGGCTTCCGCCGCTTCAACCACGATGGTCGGCGGGGCCAGTTTCGCGCGTACCGGTTTGTATTCCGCGGCGATCGGCGTGTCGGCGATGAAGATCGACAGATCATCCACGACATAATGCAGCGCCTGCGAAAGCACGCCGCCATCGAGAACCATCCAGACGAAACACTCGCCGGTTTCAGGATCGAACCACAGCGCCCGCTGTCGGCTCCCGGCCAGAACGATATCGAGAATATCCCGATCCACTCCGAGCGTGTTCCTGCGCGAGTTCTCGCCGCGGCCTTCCGCGGTGGCCATCAGGTTTTCTTCCAGCGCTGAACGGCCCACGGTCTGCAGGCGGGTCTCCAACATGCTGGCCAGCTCCAGACGACCGGACAACCGGGCTTCATCCAGCTGTTCACGCACACCGAGTCCTTTCTCGGAAGCGACGCCCACGGCGCCGACCACTCCGCCCATGGCCGGGTTGATGGCCCAGTCGGGAACGCGCTGGTTTTTATCCTGCAAAACAGGATAGTCGATGGTCAGGGTGTCGCCGCTGCGTGTTGAATCGGCGCCATCGACCTGAACGGTCATCGATTCGCGCCCAACCGGTTCACTCATTTCGGTCTGTTCAGCCTCAGCGGCCGCGTCTTCTTCCGCGGATGGGGTTTTGGCCGTTTGGCATCCGGTCAAAAATACCGAGGCGACAAGCACGGCTTGCGCGGCGGCGAATACTAACGGATATTTATGCTTGGCATACATGTCATATCCCTCGTGTTGTGAGTCACGCGCTTTTCAGGCGCCACGGGCACACGTCCGTTCGATATCGCACTGATGAAGCGCTTTATCCTTTCACGAGAAAGAGAATAAGAACGTGTTGATTTTCGCGCAAGGAATAATTCACGCGTCGGACGTGTTTTTATCGAAGATTTTCGAAGCGCGTAATGAGCGAACCCACGCGCGCCGCGCGAGGCGTTCGAATGAAAACCACAACCGTTTGGAGTGGCCATTTGCCGCGTTTTTCGAGTAAAACATCCGCATGCGAAAAGTAGCCATCATTGGCGCGGGAATCACCGGGCTCGCCGCGGCGTTCGAGTTGAAAACGCGCGGGATCGAGTGCGTGGTCTTCGAGGCTTCGGAGCGCGTCGGCGGTTGCATCAGCACGATCCGCGAAGAAGGCTTTCTCGTCGAGCGCGGGCCGAACTCGATTCTCGATACGCATCCGAACATCGGAAAACTGATCGCCCGTCTCGGCCTCGAAGGCAACAAGCTGCCCGCGAAGCCCGAGGCCAACAACCGCTTCATCGTGCGCGACGGCCAACCGATCGCGTTGCCGACCTCGCCGCCCGCGTTGATCTCCTCGAAAGCGTTTTCCGCGAAAGCGAAACTACGCCTGCTAAAGGAACCGTTCATCAAATCGAAATCGAACGAGCAAGAAAGCCTCGCCGATTTCGTCCTCCGCCGGCTCGGCCGCGAGTTTCTCGACTACGCCATCAACCCCTTCGTCAGCGGCGTCTACGCGGGCCGACCGGAAGAGCTCTCCGTCGCGCGCGCCTTTCCCAAGCTGTACGAATTGGAACAAGACTATGGCTCCCTCATCAAAGGCGCGATCAAGGGCGCGAAGGAACGGAAAAAACGCGCCGAGACCGCGTCGAAAGACGCGCGCATGTTCACGTTCGACGACGGCATGGAGGTGTTGCCGAACCAACTCGCCGAGAAGCTGGGCGCCGCGGTTCGGCGGAACACGCCGGTCGCGGGGCTGACTCAAATGAAAGACGGCGCGTGGGACCTGAACGGCGAGTTCTTTTCCGACGTCGTGCTCGCGTTGCCGACACACGCGCAAACGAAACTCGCGACGCCGTTCGACCTCGGCGTGTTCGACGAGATTTATTATCCGCCCGTGGCCTCCGTCTCGCTCGGCTTCGGCGTAAACGACTTCCGCCATCAACTCAACGGCTTCGGCATGCTGATCCCCGAAGTGGAAAACCGCTTCTCGCTGGGCGCCCTGTTTCCCTCCTCCATTTTCGAGGGCCGCGCGCCCGGCGGCATGGCGTTGCTGACCGTGTTCGTGGGCGGCGCGCGCGCGCCGGAACGGGCGTTGATGAACGAAGAGGAAATCGTCGCGAACGTTTTGAAGGACCTGCGCGAATTGCTCGGTCTGGACGCGGAGCCGGACTACCGGAACATCACCATTTGGCCGAAAGCGATTCCGCAGTACGTCGTGGGCTACGAGAACCAG
Source organism: Pontiella desulfatans (assembly GCA_029287275.1). Classification (GTDB taxonomy): domain Bacteria; phylum Verrucomicrobiota; class Kiritimatiellia; order Kiritimatiellales; family Pontiellaceae; genus Pontiella; species Pontiella desulfatans_A. The sequence continues at coordinate 475 of JARFRL010000252.1, read as the reverse complement.
TTGAACCACATGAAAAAAATCGAAACCGAGTTCGCGGGCGTCCATTTCGCGGGGCACTACCGCGACGGCATCTCCGTCTCCAACTCCATCGTCTCCGGCCTCGACGTCGCTGAACGGATCGCGGAAGAAATAAACACGACGACTCAAAGAACACCCGGCACGGCTTCGTGAGCTTCGTGTCTTCGTGGTTAAAATGGACGGTATTATGAAACGTGGATTTTTATTGATGAACACCGGTTCGCCGGACGGCCCCACCGAACCGGAAGTACGCGCCTATCTCAAAGAGTTCCTGATGGATCCTTACGTGATCGACCTGCCGTTCCCGTTGCGGTACGCGCTGGTGCACTGGGCGATTCTTCCCAAACGGCCGGCGCAATCGGCCGAGGCCTACCAGGAAATCTGGACCGAAAACGGGTCTCCGTTGGTACACTACTGCCGCGAGCTCACCCACGCGCTGAACACCCGGAGCCAGGAG
>JARFRL010000240.1 GCA_029287275.1 Pontiella desulfatans | reverse complement strand
GGTTATCCCACTTAATCGCTCAGCTGCCGTACGGCGAATCCTTCAGGTCGCAACTATATTATGGGATGAGGAGAAACTAATTAATCCATGGCTGGAGACTGTGGAGGCGGTGTTGGCGAATGTTCCGGCGGCGGTGTTGTCGTTCAAACCGGACGAAGAGGTGGTGGATGTGATCCGGAAGGATCTGGCGGCTGACCGCGAAATCTTATAGCCGCAAAGAGGCACCAAAAGCGCGGGTCCGAGGCATCAGCAAGAGTGTTTGAAATTCATCGGGAAAAGTTTTTCTGTTTAGTTTTCGTGCCTCTTGCGCGTTTTCGTGGCTAAACTGTCTGAATGAGTTCGGGGAAGAAAATCAGGGAGACCCGCGTCGCGGTTTGGCGGGCGTTTGGATTGGCGTGGGCGAGTTCGCCGCGGCTTACGCTGATTCAATTTTTCCTTTCCACCTGTCAGGCGTTGCTCCCGCTCTTTGGTCTCTACGCGCTGAAAAAGGCGGTTGATGCCGCGACTGGTTTTGATGTGGGCTCCATAAGTCAATCGGACAACCTATTGGAGTTGTTCCGACACCTCTTCACGGATCAAACGTCACGTCTCATCGTCCTATGGTTCGTCGCGGGCGCGGGCGTGATGGGCGTGATGGCTTTCTTGAGGGCGATCGTCGCGTGGGTGGCGGAGCGGCACGCGATCGCGGTGAGTGATCATGTACATGGTTTGCTACACGCCAAGATGACCGAAGTGGATTTGTCGTTCTACGAAAACACCGCGGAGCAGAATCGTCTGCATCTGGTGCAGGAACAGGCGATGACGCGTCCGATCGGCGCGTTGGGGGGCTTGTTCCGTTTTCTGCGAGGCGCGGTGGGGTTGATGGGCGTGATGGTGTTGCTCGCCGCGCTGGAGCCGTTGGTCGCGCTGGTCCTGGTCGTCGCGGGGGTGCCGGGGCTGTTGGTTAAGATGTGGCGCGGTCGCAAGTTGTATGAATGGCGCCGAAGCCTGACGCCGCTGGAGCGCGAGGCAGGCTATTTTCATCGGTTGCTCACCACGATTGATTCCGCGAAGGAGGTTCGTCTTCAAGGTTCCGGCGAATTCCTGCGCGGTCGCTTTGAGTCGGTTCGGAAAAAGCTCCGCGAAGCGCGGTTGGTCTGGCGTAAAAAAGTATTGGGCGAGGAGCTCGCGGTCCAGCTCTTCGCGTTGCTGATCGCGGCGGGGATTCTGCTTTGGCTGACGGGGCAGCTGGTTGGCGGCGTCATCACGCTGGGTTCGTTGGTGATGTACGCGCAGGCGGTGCAACGCAGCCAAGGGCAGGTGGGCGTTTTGATCTCCGCGTTGGTGGAGATTCATCAGGCTTCGCTCTTTCTCGCCGCGTTCGACGAGTTGTTGAAAGAAACCCCGGACGTGACCGCGCCGTCCGCGCCAACGTCCGTTCCAGATAACATTGAGACGGGGATTGTTTTTGAGGACGTGAGTTTCGTTTATCCGGGAACGGAGCGGGCGGTGTTGAACAAGGTTTCCTTCACGATCAATTCGGGGGAGCGGCTCGCGGTCGCGGGCGCCAATGGCGCGGGGAAATCGACCCTGGTGAAGTTGTTGGCGCGGCTCTACGATCCGACCTCCGGCCGTATCCTGGTGGATGGCGTTGATTTGAAAGAACTGGACCCGGTTCAATGGCGGAAGAAGATTGGCGTTCTATTCCAGGACTTCGGGCGGTATCAACTGACCGCGGCGGAAAATATTTGGATTGGTGATCCGCGGGGTTCTTTGAACGATCCGCGGGTTTCGTCCGCGGCGAGTCGCGCGGGCATGGACGAGGTTCTGGCGAGCTGGAGCGAAGGGCTCTCCACGCCGTTGGGGCGCTGGTTGCATGACGGCGTCGAACCGAGCATGGGCCAGTGGCAGCGTTTGGCGATCGCGCGCGCCATTGTCCGCGACGCGGACGTGTTGGTGATGGACGAGCCGACCAGCGCGCTGGACCCGAGCACGCAACGCGATGTTTTCGATTTGCTGAAACACGTCTCCGAAGGTCGCATGGCCTTGATGGTGAGTCATCGCCCCGAGTTGCTCGGGATCGCGGATCGAATCATTGTGCTGCGCGATGGCCGCGTGGATGAAGACGGCGCGGAATTCGCGCGCTTGTTCGGCAGCTGAAGGTTACTTCCCGCGGAGGGCGTTCGTGATTTCTTTGAGTTCCGGGGCCTTGAGTCCGAGGGCGAGGACGAAGTAGGTCGAACCGCCCGCGCCGACCGCGAGCAGGACGGACGTGATACTGGCGATTTTCGCGGGCAGCAAGTCGTTCAGCGGCGCGAAGGAATAGCGAGCCACAAGCCAGGCCGCCGCGGCCATGATCAGTCCGCACGCCAGATAGCGCGTGAAGCTCTTCAGGATTCCACCCCATTGAATCGAAGGCATGCGTTGGGCGAGAAGGGTTCCCAAAACGGCCATGCCCACGGCTTCGGCCAAGACGGTGGAGAACGCCATGCCGGCGTGTTTCCAGTATTCCGGCAACGTGAGGATCAACACGATGTTCAGGGTCAGGTTGAGCGCGACGGTGTAGATGCCGATCCGGACGGGGGTTTTGGTGTCTTGCATGGCGTAGAACGCGGGAACGAAAACCTTGGCCGCGCTGAAGACGACGAGGCCTGGCGCGTAGAACATCAACGCCCGCGCGCTGAGCAGGGTGGATTCCGCGTTGAATTGGCCGTTCCATTCGAAGATCGCGGAGAGGATGTTGGGAGCGAGCACGAGCAACCCCAGCGCCGCCGGAACCATGATGAACGCCAGATGCCGCAGCGAGTCGGAGATGGTTCGACTCATCGAGGCGTGGTCGCCTTTCGCGGCGTGCGTGGAGAACGTGGGCAACAACACGGTGCCCAAGGCGGTCGCGATGATCCCCAGTGGAAAATAAATCATGCGTTCGCTGTAAAACAGCGCGGCGGGCGCCCATCCGCCGATCCACATCGCGAGCAGACGGTCGATCAGCACGTTGAACTGCGTGACGGCCATGCCCAACGCCGCGGGGCCCATCAAGAGCAGCATTTGACGGATTTTCGGGTCGTTCCACCGGTTGGAGAATTTGAAGGGACAGCCGAAGCGCTTGAGCGCGGGCAACTGGATCGCGACCTGCGCGGCGCCGGCGATCAGCACGCCCCAGGCGAGCGCCATCGCGCGGTCGGCGGGTTCAGCGCCGATGACCGGAAACACGACGAGCATGACCGCGATCAGAATCAGATTCAAGAGGCAGGGCGCGAAGGCGGACGTCGCGAAATGTTTGAAGGAGTTGAGCACGGCCATGGAGAGCGCGGCCAGGCAGATGAGCACGACGTAGGGAAACATGACGCGGGCGAGCTCGAACGTGGTGATCCATTTCTCCGACACGTTGGGAAGGCGCAGGCCGACGGAGAAGAGTATGACGCCGATGATCGCGATCGTCGTCAGCAGCGCGGCGGTCAGGGTGACGACTTTCGCGGCCATGTCCCACGCGGCTTTGTCGCCTTGTTTCGTTCGGGTTTCGATGAACACGGGGATGAAGGCGGCGGAGAGCGCGCCCTCGCCGAAGAGGCGGCGGAACAGGTTCGGGATGGTGAACGCGACGAAAAAGGCGGAGGCGAGCAGGGAGGTGCCGAAGTGGTAGGCGATGATGATGTCGCGCAACATGCCGAGGCCGCGGCTTAGGAGCGTGAAACTTCCAACCACTCCGGCGGAGCGCAGTACCTTGCCGTCTTTCAAGTGGAGCCCCTTTGTTTTGGTTGCGTTGATCGCGCGAAAAAACTAAAGATAGGGCATTCAAAAGAGCGGTTCAAAACAGAACGGATTTAATTTATGACTCATCCAGGTAGTATTTTGATGGGCGACGACGACGCGATCAAAGCTTCGTACGAGCGAATGAGCGCCCAGCCGATCGATTGGGACCTCAGCGACAAAGAGGTCGGGCCCCTCCGCGCCAAGCAAACCACGTTGGCCAGATCCGCGACGATCTCGGGGCCCGGCACCTTCATGGGCAAGGCGACGCGGACGATCACGTTCGAGCCGAGCGCTCGGGAGGGCTGGTGGCTGGATCGAACGGATCTGCCGGGATCGCTGCCGATCCGCGTGGCCATCGCCAACGTCTGGACGACGGGACAGATCGTGAGCAACATCGTGCTGCGCTCGGGTAATCCACACAACTACGTCCGCATGGTGGAGCATCTGATCTCGCTGCGCATGGGCATGGGGATCGACAACCTGCTGATCAAACTCGACTCGGGCGATCCGCCGCTGTTTGAACAAGGCAGTCTGGATGTCGTCGAGGCGCTTGAAAGCTGCGGCAAAGTCGAGCTCGACCAGCCCGTGAATTACGTGACGGTGAAGGAGCCGGTCACCGTGGGGGGAACCTACGGGGATTTCGTGACGCTCGCGCCGCCGGACGATCTGAACGATCCCAAGCTGATGGTGGATTGCGCGCTGAGTTTTCCCACGGCCATTGGCCAACAGCGCATCATTTTTCCCGCGTGCGAGGAGCTGACGCGCATGGCTTCGATCGCGCGGACGAACACCTCCTTCGCCAAGGTGCTGTATTGCGCGACGATCGGAAAGCTGTTCGCCGACGTGCGGAACCTCGGGTACAACAAGCTGAACGTATCGATCGCGAGCAAGAAACGCTACGTGAACGAGCCGCGCCTGCTTCACGAAGGCAAAGCGCTTGAGGCCGCGTGGCATCGCGCCGTGCTTGATCTGCTCGCCGCGATCGCGCTGATTCCCAACGGATTGTTCGTGGGGAAAATCACGTCCTACAAAGCGGGACATCGTCTGGACTGCGAACTGGTCAAACAACTTTATTTGAACGAAGCGCTGATTCCGCTCGAAGAATACAAGGGCGCGTGATGAAGTCGTATCGCAAGGAACTCTGGTTCGAGGCGCCCCGGCGGCGGCAGATCATACACATCACTCCTCAAATCGAGGAGTGCTTGCGCGAATCGGGAATCAAAGAGGGCTTGTGTCTGGTCAACGCGATGCACATCACCGCGTCGGTGTTCATCAACGACAACGAGAGCGGTCTGCACGCGGACTACGAGCGCTGGCTCGAGAAACTCGCCCCGGAAAAACCGTACGACCAGTACGCGCACAATGGATACGAGGACAACGCCGACGCGCATCTGAAGCGCACCGTCATGGGGCGCGAAGTGGTCGTCGCGGTCACGAACGGGAAGTTGGACTTCGGCCCTTGGGAATCCATCTTCTACTACGAACTCGACGGCAAACGCCAAAAACGCGCGCTCGTGAAGATCATCGGCGAATAAGACCTACCACCAGGTCTCGAGTTGCGCGCCCGCGGAAAGTCCCTCCGTTTCTCCCGCGTGCGTTGGCGAACCCACCAACCCCGTGAAGTCGTCCGTCCACCACGCGTAGGTCAGGAACAGGCGTAGAGCGGGGCGGCTCATCACCGACATCTCCGGCGTGATCTGCGGCGCGAAGGTCAGCTTGAACAGCGAGCCGCTCAACCCGTCTTTCTGATCCGTGTAGTCCCAACCCGCTTCCGTCGCGAGGGAGTAACGCCGGTTGAAGTGGTAGACCGGGCGAACGCCCGCCGAGGTCCACTGAACCACGTTTTGAGGGACGTCGCCCAGATAGAGATATTGATAGAGGAAGGTCGCCGAGCCGGAAACCTTCTTGCCGTTCGAATAGGTGAAATCCTCGATGAAACGGAACTGCTGGAAATCATCCGTGTTGACCTCCGCGGGCGTGTTGCCGGCGTTGAACCCGGTGGGCAGCGCCAACTGCGCGCGGAAGTTGTACGCCGCGCCGAGTCCATACTGAAGGACGGCGAGGTTCTGAATCCCATTATCAAACTCGTTGATTTGAAAAAGGTTGAGCGAGCCACCATGGCTGTTTCGCAGCGAGTTCGTGGTTCCCGGAGCGCTTTCCACCTGGTCTCCGTTGAAATACGAATACGTCAGCAACGCGCGGAACTCGCCGCCGAGGGAGTCGATCTCGGTGAGCGAAAGATCCAGATTGTCTTTGCGCAACTGGCCGTCGGGATTCACGAACACCGTGCCATCGGAATCCAACGAATCGACCGACCCGCCAATCCACGCCGCGCCCACTTTCAGGGTGTCGCCAACCGCGACGTTTTCGATGCCGCCGCCATAGCCCGACATGTCGCGATACCAGAAGTCGGTCATGTGCACCTGAACGCGCGAATAGAAGCGTTGACCGGCCCACCAGCCCGCGGAGGGATTGTCCTCGAAGAGGCCGCCCGCGGTTCCATAGGCCTCGCGCAGGGAGAAGGTGCTGTCGTACGTCGCGCTGTTGGAGTTGGGGATCGAGTAGGCCAGACGGATTTGTGTTTCGAATTTCTTGTCCTTGGAGCCGGTGACTTCCGGGGGTGTTTTCGCGATGAAGGTGGTTTCCAAATAGGTTTCGGCTTCGTTGCCCAAGCGGTATTTCGATTCCGCGTTGGGCGCTTGGAAGGCGGCCTGCGCGTTGCCTTGTCCATCCACGCCGTAACCGGCGCGCAGATACCCTTGAAACTCGAAATCAATCGTGCCGCGCTCGGCGAACACGCGCAGATCGTCAACCTCCTGTTGGCTGAGCTCCGAGCGGTTGCCGACCTGACTCTCCAAAGAGTGTATCCGGGCTTCCGAGGCGGCTTTGTAGGCCTCGAATTCGGCGCGCAGATCGTTGGTCGCCGCGTCGGCGAAGGCCGCGGTCGCGATCAGACTCGACAACGTGAACGTGATGATTCTCATGGCATCCTCCATAGATTAGGATGACATTTTAGAAGGAGTGAATGATTTTTCAAGAGTCGCGGGAAACTAATCCACGCGAGAAAAATCAGTTAAGCTCTTCGAGCACGTACATGTAGCCGCCGCTTCGACGCCGGAATTGTCCGGAGCCAAGGTCGCCGTTGTCGATCAACTCGTCGATGGTCAGCATTTGTTCATCGCCCCAGTCGGAACTACGAACTGAAACGGCGGCCTTCACGCCGAACACGTTATGATCCCAGTCCCATTTCCCGCCGATCGTGGTTTTTTCGCTCCAGGGAAATTTTCCGAGATAGGGCGCCATGCCGTCCGGTATCTGCCCGGGCGTTTTGTCCGCGGGATACGCGCCGGTGTCGAACGCGTATTGAACGAACGCGTGGCCCGCCGCCTTGATTTCGCGGGCGATTCTTCGCGACCGCGCGTTCTTTCCGGCCTCCAACATGCTCGGTAGACCCAACGCCGCGAGAAGTCCGATGATCGCGACGACGATCATGATCTCCACCAACGTGAATCCCGGTTTGTTGGTCTGAACGCTCATAACCTTTTTTTAGAAGCATTATAAATGCCAATAAGCGCGGCGTGGCACGTTGGGTGGTTTTAGAGCCACGGACTTCTCAAGCGGGGTGATCCGTGGACGATTCCGGTGAATGCATGAGCAACTCGTAGAGCTGTTTGTAGTAGCCCTC
>JARFRL010000189.1 GCA_029287275.1 Pontiella desulfatans | reverse complement strand
CGCTTGAGCGTGGCCCCCAGATGGGCTTTGGAATCATGCTCCGCGACAACCGGCATCTTTTTATAGGTCGCGATCAGCACCCACAAGACCATCAGAAAGAGCGCCGCGACGAAGTAGGGTTTCATCACGACTTCAAGTTGCTCCGTCTGAATCGCGAGCAACGCGTCAGCCCCGAGGCCGTCAACCTTCCGCTCATTGATAACATCCAACTTGCCCACGATGGCGAATTTGCAGACGAACAAACCGATCAGTGATCCAACCGGATTGAACGACTGCGCGAAGTTCAACCGTTGCGTCGCGGTATCTTCCGGCCCCATGGCGATGATGTATGGATTGGCGTTGGTTTCCAGAATGGAAAGCCCACCCGCCAGAACGAAGAACGCGATAAGGAACGGTTCGAACTTCAGCAGCATGCTGGCCGGATAAAAGAGCAGGCCGCCCACGATATACATGCCGAGCCCGACCAAAACGCCGACTTTATAGCCATACTTTCTGGCGATGATCGCGCCCGGTATGCCCAGACAGAAATACGCGCCGTAGAACGCGTTCTGAATGAGGGCGGTCCGCGCGTTGCTTAGATCCTCGAAAATATCCAGAAAGGCCTTCACCAGCGGGTCGGTCATATTGTTTGACAATCCCCACATCGCGAAACAGGTGGAGAGCAGAATAAAGGGAACCACGATGTTCTTTGGGATAATGTCCGACAGCTTCTTCATAAACGACTCCTCCGCATGATCGAAACAGTGAACAGAAAAAGGAACGCGGCATCAACCGGATTCCTTTTCAGAGTTACCCGCGAAACCGGTCCGTGGATCCCACGGCGTGGAAGTCCGAGGCCTCTCCTCTTCAGAAAGACCTCGAGAACATCCGGCTCGTCCCTATTGAAACGGCGTGTGAGAACGAATCAATCATCCGCTCATGATTTGATTCCCCGCGGGCCGTGCCCTATCATTCCACGTCAAAACCAAAGGAGTTGAACGCGCTCGGCGGCGAGTCTGGTTTCCGCGAAACGTCGGCGCTCAAGCAAAACATGGGATCTCGACTTATCGCAACCGCCGTCGTTGGAACGTTGCTCGCCGCGTTTCTCGCGCTCACGCCGATTTTCTTCCCGCTCTCGGGCGAACCCGGCAGCGACTGGGTCGCGGCGTTGGGCCGCTTTCACATCCTCGCGCTGCACTTCCCGATCGCGCTCTTGCTGATGGTTCCCGTCTTCGAGTTGCTGGGCTTGATTAAATCGCTCGGCTATCTCAAACCGGCCGCGCGCTTCATGCTCGTCGCCGCGATTCTCTTCGCCGCGAAAACCTGCGTGCTGGGCTACCTGCTCGCGGCGGGCGAAGGGCAAATGAGCGCGCGGCTCGACCAACATCTTTGGGCCGGAATCGTGACCGCGATCCTGATGATCTTCGCGCTCATTTTGAAAGAAGCGCATCTGCTCATGAAAACGAAACCGACGCGGGCGTTATACGGGCTCGTCCTGCTCGCCAGCGTCGCGTCGCTCGTGGCAGGCGCTCATCACGGCGCGGCGCTGGTGCACGGCGAGCGCTACCTCACCGAAAAGCTTCCGCCCGTTTTGAAAAACACCTTTTCCCGCGCCGACGAACCCGCGGCGAACGCGTCGGCTTATCACACGCTGATCCGGCCGATCTTTCAAGCCCACTGCTACGTCTGCCACAGCGACGTGAAGACCAAGGGTGGCTTCCGCATGGATGATTTCGCGGCGTTGCTCGAGGGCGGCGACGGCGGAATGGCCGGTATTGAGCCGGGCGATCTGGACGCGAGCGAAGTGTATTATCGGATCACGCTCGATCCCGCGTCCAAAGCCTTCATGCCGCCCGATGGGAGAGCCCCGTTGAGCGACGAGGAAATCAGCCTGATCGCGGGATGGATCGAGTCCGGCGCCTCGGAAACCGCGCCCATCCATGTTCGTTAACGCGCTTGAATCACCACGACCCAGTCCGCGGCCAATAGACAGATCAGGTTGTGTTTCATCATCCGGAACAACTCCCCTTCCATGTGGTGTTTTCGATTACTACGTCGAAAATCTCTAAATTTAGGCGGAAATTTTTGGACTTGTTCCCCGATTCGCCGCGTCAGGATTCGCTAAGGCGCTTCACTTCCTTTTCGCTGTAATACAGCGCGTGCGCTTCCTTCAGGATGGTCGGAATCCGGTCCGCGAAACGGTTGCCGGATAGACAGGACCAATCGCGCGCGTCGACGTCCGTCGCCTTTTGGCCGGGCATCCAGTCGCCCGCGGTGCCGATCAGGTTGTAGCGCGTCGCCGCGAACTCGTCGATGATCCCGGCCTGATCGAAGGTCCACAGCCGCAGGATATCCATCACGTTGATCTGGCCGGGACACGCGGTGAAATGCGGTAGATTTTCATGCCAATGCCGAACCCATTCCGCGCCGAGCTCGGCTTCCATGGACTGACGGACGCGCGTTTCGATCTCCCCGATCATCGGATCGTTCCAGTGGTTGACGACCGCGGCCGCGTGTTGATCGAAGTCGCTCGGCCGCGCCGCGCCAATGCTCAACGTGTGAACCTCCGGGCGGGAAAGACAAAACAAATCGTGCCATTGCATCGGGGTCAACGGATCGCAAAGCGCCGACATCTTCTCCGTGGGGTTGAAGAGCATGCCGCCTTTGTCGTTGGGGCTGATGATGAACACGCCCATGTCCTGCTTGTTCGCGGCCGCGACCATCGGCCAATGCACCGGATCGTAGATGAAATACCAATGCAAGTTGACGTAGTCGAACTCGCCCGTTTCGCATACGGGCGTAACGATTTCCGGCGAACCGTGCGTCGAGAAACCGCAAAAGCGAACCCGACCCTCTTTTTGCAGCTGACGCACCGCGTCGACGCACCCGCCCTTCTTCATGCAGGTTTCCAGATTATCGAAGGTGTGGATGCCGTGAATCGACAGGAAATCAACGTGCTCGAGTCCCAGATGGTTCATCGAGGTCTCGAACGTTTCGAGAAACTCCCGCGCGGTTTGCTTCACGCCGATCTTCGTTTGAATCATGAACGCGTCGCGGTCGATCTTCGGCAGCACCATCCCCAACTGCATCTCGGAAGGCCCGTAGCCGCGCGCGGTCTCGATGTGATTGACGCCCAGCTCCAGCGCGCGGTGGACGCACGCCTCGAGGTTGTCCTGAATTTTCGGGTCGATTTTTTCCGGCGTCAGATCCTGCCACCCTTGCTGGTAGCGCATGCCGCCACACGTCAGCACCGGCATTTGAACCTCGGTTCTTCCAAATCGTTTCGTGGGTACGCGCGTCATTTTCCATCCAGTTCCCCGCGGATGAGTTCCGCGGTCTTCGCGCCGATGCCCGGCGCTTGTGCGATTTCCCCGACGGTAGCGCGGCTCAGTCGGGTGATCGAGCCAAAGTGTTTTAAAAGCGCTTCCTTTTTCGATTTTCCGATGCCCGGAATTTCATCGAGCCGCGATTCCATGATCCGCTGACGGCGCAGATCGCGGTGATAGGTGATCGCGAAGCGGTGCGCCTCGTCGCGCAGGCGCGTCACCACGGTCAACGCGGCCGAGTGGCGCGGCAGCACGAGGTTGCCGGAATTCTCGGCGTGGTCCCAAACGATCTCCTCGTAGCGCTTCGCGAGCCCGACGATCGGAAGGTCGTCCAGCCCCAACGCCACCAGTTCCGCTTTCGCGGCGCGCAGCTGCGTGATGCCACCATCGACCATCACCAATCCGGGCAGAGCTTTATTTTCCCGCGACAGCCGCGTGTAGCGGCGCCGAACCACCTCGGCCATCGACCGCGGATCGTCCGCGCCCTCCACCGTCTTGATTCGAAAACGGCGGTAGCGATTCGGATACGGCACGCCGTCCACCGAACAGACCATGCTGGCCACGGAGCTGGTGCCGGAGATGTTGGAGATGTCGAAGCATTCGATCACCCGCGGCTCTTTCGTCAGGTTCAATTGTTTCTGGAGCTCCTTCAATCCCAGGCGCGCCTCGTCTTGTTTCATCTTGGGCGACTTGCGGACCTTGGCGCGTTCCTTCACCGCGTTGTGCAGGTGCAGCAGCATGTCGCGCGTCGCGGCGGCCTCCTCGAACTTCAGCTCCCCGGCCAGACGCTCCATCTCCGCGCGCAAGTCCTTGAGCATTTCCATCCGTTCCCCGCGTAGAAAGGCGCACGCTTCTTCGGCGCGGGCGCGGTAGCCCTCCGGCGAGATCTTCCCGACGCACGGCGCGGAGCAGTTCGCGATGATGTCGTTGCTGCAGTGCTTGTAGGTTTCCGCGTCCGGCTCGCGCGGCCGACAGCGCCGAAGCCCGAAGCGGCGCTCGAGAAACTCCACCGCCACCTTCGCGGCCATGCCCGAGGTGTAGGGCCCGAAATACGCCGCGCCGTCGTTTTTACGAATGCGGCATTTCGCGATCGTCGGGAACGGATGTTGAACGTCCACGCGGATCATGACGAAGCGCTTGTCGTCCTTCCACAGCGTGTTGTAGTGCGGCCGATACTCCTTGATCAGCTTGCCTTCCGTCAGAATCGCCTCGGCCTCGCTCTTCACCACCACGATGTCGAAATCCGCGATCGAATTGATCAGACTACGGATCTTCGGTTGCGCGGTGCGGCGCGTGTGTTGGCGGAAGTAACTCTGAACCCGCTTGCGAAGCGAAGCGGCTTTGCCGATATAGATGATCTTCCCGTCGCGATCGCGCATCAGGTAACACCCCGGTTCGTCCGGCAGGGTTTTGAGCTTTTCCTTGATGGCTTTCGAGAATTCCATGGCCCGCGAATATACAGGCTCGCGCCAAATTGGCAAAACAACTTCAAAAGCGCGCGCGCCGGCGCTAGGATTCACGAATGCGCTTTCTCGTCTCCAAAATATTCCGTGTCGCCGCGCTTCCGCTCGTTTTCGCGGCGGTCGCGTCCATACCCTTGGCCGAGCGTTGGATCAACGTCGATTCCGAGAGCCGAGTTCATTCCGACCTCCAAACGTTGCCGAAACGGAAGGTCGGACTCGTGTTGGGCTGCGCGCCGAACCTCTACTTCCACTACCGTCTCGACGCCGCGGCCGAACTGTTCAAGGCGGGAAAAATCGAATACGTGCTCGTGAGCGGCGACAACCACGTCGCCACCTATGACGAGGCCACCGCGATGAAAGACGAATTGGTGAAGCGCGGCGTTCCGGAAAACCGCGTCGTCCGCGATCACGCCGGATTCAGCACCATCGATTCCATCGTCCGCGCCAAGGCGGTGTTCGGGCAGAACCACATCACGATCATCTCGCAGGACTTCCACATCCGCCGCGCGCTGTTCATCGCGCAACGCCGCGGGCTCGACGCGGTGGGCTATCGCGCCAAAGACGTCGAACGTTCCATCGGAACGCCGACGCGCCTACGTGA
>JARFRL010000136.1 GCA_029287275.1 Pontiella desulfatans | reverse complement strand
TTCGGGGTAGAAGGTGTTGAACCCGTTGACTCCCCCGAAAAACAGTTTTCCCTCAGGGCTTTTGTACGCGGCCTTGCGCCGAAATTGATTGCTTTGCAATCCGTCTCGAACATCATAATTACGAAAGGTTTCATTTTCAGGATCAAATTTGGACAGCCCCTTGTTCGTGCCGATCCAAAGCTGCCCGGAGTCGTCCTGTATGATGCTGGCCACCATGTTTCCAGCCAAACCATGGCTGGTGTTGTATCGGGTGAAGGTGTTCGATTCTCGGTTGAATCGGTGCAGTCCTTTATTCGTGCCGATCCAGATCGTGCCGTATTCATCTTCGTAGAGGGTGTTAATATGGCCGTCATTCAGTCCGCTGGGATTGCCCGGATCAGAGCGATAATTGGTGAATCGTTCTGTTTTGGGGTCCAGAAGGCTCAGCCCTCCTTCGGTCCCGACCCAGAGCATGCCTGACGAATCGGTCAGCAACGCGATAACCCATTCCGAAACGAGACTATTCGGGTCTCCTTTCGCGGGCATAAAGTGGGTAAACGTACCGCTGAGAAGGTCGAGCTTGTCGAGCCCGCCGCCGTGCATCCCGACCCAAAGGGCGTTTTCCGGTCCAAACTCAATATCCCAGACCGCGCCGTGGCTTAACGTGCGCGGGTCATCCGGGTTATGCTGATAACGGGTAAAACTATTTATCTCCGGGTCAAATCGATCGATCCCCGAAGCCGTACCAAGCCATAGCCTACCATCGGGCGCGCGCGCGATATCCAGAACGGTATTATTGCTCAGCGACTCGGGGTTGTCAGGATCATGTAAAAAATGGGTGAAGGTGGCATGCATCGGGTCAAAAAGGTTCAAGCCACCGCCTCGGGTTCCGATCCAGAGTTTTCCGTTCCTCTCCCTGCAGAAGGCGTGGATCGAATCGGTGCTCAGACTATCCGGGTTTCCAGGGAAGTGTTGATAGTGGATGAATCTGGGGTCCGCGCCGGTATAACTGTCGAGCCCGTTATAGGTGGTAAACCAGAGCGTGCCGGCCGCGTCTTCATAAATATCCCAAACCATGTCGTCGGCCAGGCTATGGGGGTTGTCCTGATCCTTCTGGAATCTCAAAAAGGTTTCCGTGAGGGGATCGTATAGACTGACGCCTCCGCCATCCGTGCCGATCCACAGCCGCCCCTTGCTGTCTTCAAAGATGGCGGTTACCAGACCGCTGCTGAGACTCCGTGGATCATTTTTATCGTGTTGATAATGAGTAAAGAGCTCCGTTGTGGGATCAAACCTGTCCAAGCCTCCCTCGGTGCCGATCCACAGAACGCCATCCTTGTCTATACAGGTCGTCCAGATAAAGTCATTGAGCAGGCTGCCGGGGTCCTCCTCGTCATGCCGGAAGCGGATGAATGTGTTTTCCTTCGGATCAAATTTATTGAGCCCGCCCCCATAGGTACTTACCCAAAAGACCCCATTGGCTCCTTCACGAATCATGGACGCTTTGTTGTGGCTCAGGCTGGTCGGGTCGTTGGGATCGTTCCGGTAATGGACGAACGCGTTCTGCTCCGCGTCATACCGATCCAGCCCCGCGTCGGTGCCAACCCACAAGACGTCATCACCATCCACCAAAACAGACCAGACCCAATCACTGGACAAGCTGCCCTCATCCCGATCATCATGGGTATAATTCACGAATGAATCGCTGGCTCGATCAAAGCGGGACAACCCGCCTCCCCAGGTGGTAATCCACAGGTTGTCTTTTTTATCCTGATAGAACCGCCATGCATCATTATCCGCGATACTGGCGGGGTCGTCCTCGACATTAACGTAATTGGTGAATTTAACGCCGTCATATTTGTTCAAGCCGGCGCTAATCGTTCCAATCCATAAAAACCCTTGAGAGTCCTGAATCACCGCGGTGACATTGTTGTGCGACAGACCATCTTCAACCGTGATATGCTTGAACCTGATGTCTTTCGGGAGCGCAGGGGTTGAGTCTAGCATGGCCCCTTGCGCGTGAAGAAGATTGCCGGAACCGATGAGAAGCAGAAGGAAGACCGTGATAAGGATACGTTTTTTTGTGAGCATTTTTTCTCCTCAAAGCATCGCCCCTGTGGATCGGAACATTACTCGCTAGTCCTCGCCTGAACTTGGCGATTTTAGTCTAATTAGCTCGTGGGCGCATCCAAAATCTCCGCCCATTCTTATCAAATCAACCAAGGGAGAAAGATCGGTTTCTTGGGGTTCTTGTGGTTGTCATACACGGAGCGCTTCCCATTGGAGAGGACGGGATGCCTACCAAGAGAAAGGCGCGGGCTCACACCCCAGGCACGGGTGGGCTAACGCCGCGGATGATGGATTCGTTTGAGCGCGCCATCGCCCTATGAAAAGCGATTTTCGATCAATTACGCTTCCGCGGAGTCGATCTTCACCGCGGAGGTGATGCCGCCGCGCGCGGTGAAATCGCCGTTCACCACTAGCCGCCGGGGTTTCAGCAGCGCTTCCAGATCGGAGTAGATCCGATTGACGATTTCCTCGTAGAAGGTTCCGGTCTGGCGGAACGAGAAGAGGTAGAGCTTCAGCGACTTGCTTTCCACGCACAACTCGCCGGGAATGTATTCGATCGTGATCGTCGCGAAATCCGGTTGGCCGGTGATGGGGCAGAGCGAGGTGAACTCGGACGTCTGAAAAGTGATCCAATAGTTCCGTTGCTTGTTCGCGTTTTCGAAGGTCTCGAGTTCCGCTTCGTCGGGCGAGGTCGGGTAGCGCGTTTCGCCTTTTTTCAGCAGGGTGAGTCCGGTCAGTTTGGTTTCGTCGGTCATGATGAGGTTCTCTCCTTGAAAAAATCGGGCGCCATCATATCCCGCCCAACAAAATGGGCAAGTCCGATTATTCAACGGGCGGGGCCGGCGCGTGTCGATAAGTTAAACGTTTCGCGAGATTGACCGAGCCGCGGCGTTTCGGTCTACTCATCGCGGTTTTTAAGGAAAACATGTTTAATAGCGAACCCAGAAACATCGGAGGAATGGGGGCGATCTCGCCCTCCGTGAAGTTCCTCCTCATCTTAAACGTCGCGGTATATCTGCTGCAGGCGGTTTTCGGACTACCCATGCGCGAGTGGTTCGCGCTGCGCGGCGATTGGTGGAGCACGCTCGGATTCGGCCAACTCTTCACCTATATGTTCGTGCACGGCGGATTCACCCATCTATTGGTCAACATGCTGGGCCTTTTCTTCATTGGCCCGACCGTTGAGCGCGCGATTGGTTCCTATCGCTTTTTCATCCTCTATTACGTGAGCGGCATTCTGGGTGGTTTGGGGTGGTCGCTGCTCGCGGAGCCCTACATGGTCGCGGACGGTTTAGGCAAAACCTTCTTGGAATATCCCGTCTGCGTCGGCGCCTCCGGCGCGGTGATGGGCATGCTCGGCGCGTTCGGCGCGCTTTATCCAAAGGCCGAGCTGTTGCTCTGGTTCGTTATTCCAATCCGCGCTTGGCTGCTGGTGTTGATTCTCGCGATCTGGGAACTTTCCGAAGTGATCGGCCGTCCGAAAATCGGCGGCATCGCCAACGCGGCCCACCTGGTCGGAGGCGTCGCCGGCTTCGCTTACGCCATGACGCTCAAGCACCCCCGTTGGGTGGACCAGCTAAAAGCCAAGTTGCCGTTCCTCAAGAAGAAACCGTCCGCTGGATCGTATGCCAGCCCGCGGCCGCGGCCGGAACGGCTCACCAAAGAAGAAGTGGATCGCATCCTCGACAAGATCGGCAAAGAGGGCATGGGCGCGCTATCCCCCCGCGAGCGCGAAATGCTCAAGCGCGCCACAAGAGGGTAGTTTGGTGGCATGGGCGTCCCGCCCATGGGCGCGGATCTGACGGTTTCCCCTCTATTTCTTCTACTTGTTCTAATCCGGATTCCATCTAAAGACTCTCCTGTGGAGGTGTTTACGCGCTGAGTCCTTGCCATGCCCGCCTTTAATCGATATTTTTACATCGGTTCGATAGCACGGGTTGTGCCCAAGGAGGAGTCCATGAGCGAGTTGTCCAAGGCCGTCAAGGCGATCTGCGCGAAATACGGAAACGACCGCGCCCGACTGATGGATGTCGTCAGGGAAGTGCAGGAAACCTTCGATCACGTGCCCCGCGCGGCGTTCGGACTCATCGCCGCGGAAACCAACACCCATCGCGTCGAGGTCGAAAGCGTCGT
>JARFRL010000095.1 GCA_029287275.1 Pontiella desulfatans | reverse complement strand
TCGTTCTTCTTGTTTTCGAACAGCACGTCGCCGCGTTTCACGATGTCGCCCGCCTTGACCTTAAGGCGAGGCTTCAACCCCTCGAATTCGGAAGGGTAGACCGCGAAAAGCCGCTGGCTGGCGTATTCCTCGACCTGGGCGTCGGGTTTCCCCACCACCTTGACGTCGAAGCCTTTTTTTATTTTGAAGTTAGCCACGCTATTTTCACTCCTCGGATTCTTTGCACAAAAATCGTTATCACTGTTCCGCCGCGAGGCGGGTGGTCCCATTTTTCTTTTCGTCCTGCTTTATCCCTCTAAATAGGCTGTAAATCGTACGATTTACGCATTCAGCGCCGCGCTCGAAAAAGTTTTCCGGAATGCTTTGGCGCGCTTAATGGGTATCTCTATACCGATTCATTTCCATCGTTAAAAGCAGAAATTGTTATAAACTAACTCACGTTTGACTAATCGCCCAATTGACGGCGACCGTTGGTATCAGCCCGCCGTGAGATGTCTACTCAACACGGGTTTCATTGTCACGTTTAAAAAGGCGTCCCACGCTCCCCGCGTCTCAGGCCAGGGGGCGAGCCGCGCCGAGGAGGCGTCCAATAGGGCGTGGATGTATTGAACCGGGTCCGCGGGCGCGTTCTTCGTCGCGGTGATCGCGGTGGTTTTTCCGCGTTGATCGTCGGTTCCCAGCGTTTTGCCGGATACGCTCTCGTTGCCCGAGGCGTCCAGCACGTCGTCCGCGAGCTGATAGGCGGTGCCTAGAATAAAGCCGGCTTCGCGCAGGGCGTCGATGAGCCCCGGCGCGTCGGTTCCGCCCGCCACCGCGGCGAACGCGAAGAGGGAGCCGGTTTTATAGCGCGCCACGTCCTCGCACTCTTCCCAGGTTCCCGGCGATCCGCGCAGGATCAGTTCCTGTTCGACTTCCGATCGGCAAACCTCGCCGGTGCGGTCGATCAACTCCTGCAGCAAATCCGATCGGTCCACCTCGATCAACAGCGCCAGCGCCTTGAACATCAGCAGGTCGCCGAACAGGATCGCGCCGTTGGTGCCGTATTTTTTCCAAAAGGTCGGGGCGCCGCGGCGGAGTATGCCGCCATCGATCACGTCGTCGTGAAGCAGACTCGCTCCATGAATCAGGTCCACCGCCGCGCCCGCGTTCACCAACACCGCCGGGTCGACGCCCGAAGCGTTGCCCAGGGCCAGCGTGAGCCGCGAACGCAACATTTTCCCGCTGCCCAGCAGGTTTTTGTTGCCGGGCAGGAGTTTTGAGATGTTGGTGTCCTTCAGGCAATCGGTCATCGCCTGCTTCACGCGTTTTAATTGCTTCTCAATAAGTTTTTCATCCATGAACATCCGCCTATAATGCCGACCGTTTTTATCATGTCAATCGTCCGCGACGCGAAAGGATCGCGTCTGGCCCGGGAACTTATGAACAAAGATTGGAAATGGCGGATAGCCAACCGAATCACCACCCGTGAACAGCTCGAGGAGCTGCTCGAACTCACGGACGCGGAGCGCGCCGCGTTCGAGGGCGAGATTCCCTTGTCGTTCGCGGTAACGCCGGGCTACGCGAAGCTGTTGAACCACGACGCCTTGCGAAAAACGGTCATCCCGACCGACGCCGAAAACCACGCGGGAAAGGGCGAGCTGGCCGACCCGCTGGGCGAGGAGAAGCATCGCGTCGCGCCGCATCTGATTCACACCTATCCCGACAAGGTGCTGTTTCTCGCGACGACCTTCTGCTCGACCTATTGCCGCTACTGCACCCGTTCGCGGATGGTCGGAAAACCGTTGCCGTTCGATGTTTCCAATTTCGAAGAGACGTTTCGCTACATCGAGGAGCATGCTGAAATCCGCGACGTGCTGCT
>JARFRL010000071.1 GCA_029287275.1 Pontiella desulfatans | reverse complement strand
GGTTGGTCATTTCCCGCGCGGTCCACGCGAACGGCGCGCGCAGCATGGAGATTCGGCGATCCTCGATCTTGTAGGTGCCCGTGCCCATCACGGCGGAATAGATGTAGCTGACGTCCCCCAGCTCATCGATCGGATCACCCGACTGGCCGCGCGCGCCCGCCGCGGCCATCAGCATCGCGCACCATAGAATCCGCGCCCCGTTGTTTCTCGCCATCGTTTCTCCTCGCGACTGAAAAGCTAACGGAAGCGCGCGCCCGCTTCCAAGCATTGAAACAAAAAGTTCGACGAGCCTTCGGCGACTTCATTACGCCTGACGGGTCGTTTTCATTTCGGAGACGCGATTCAACCAACCCTTGAACAAGGACGCCGTGCCTGAAACAAAACATGGCGAATCTCTCGGAATAGAAAAAAGGCCGGTTCTCGAAAGAACCGGCCTTTTAAAATGGAGCGAGCGAAGAGATTCGAACTCTCGACAACCACCTTGGCAAGGTGGAGCTCTACCACTGAGCTACGCTCGCGTTTTCATTCACGGCCCGACCCTACCCGGGCTTCGGCGCGCCAATTTTTCCGAGCTTCGGAAAAAATGGCGGAGAGGGGGGGATTCGAACCCCCGGTACAGTTACCCGCACACGCGCTTTCCAAGCGCGCTCCTTAAACCACTCAGACACCTCTCCTAAATGGAACGAGTCGGGAAAGCTACACACTTGATTTTCGGAAAGCAACCGGGTTTTTCGACTAATATCCAGACCGCGTGATACCGGACTGTTATGGTGCCACTTGATGCTTGACCCAATGATCACATTCTTATCTTCTACGCGCTTATGACCGCGCCGCGATCCATGCTGGTTGTCCTGTACTTTCTCACGATGGTGCTGCTGCCCTATGGGCACATGCCGCTGCACGCCTCGGATCATGCCGAGGCCGCGGAAGGCCATCACGGCTGTCGGCACGACCCCTCGGACCAAGATTCCAAATCGGATTCGGGGGATGAATGCTCGTTGTGCCACCTGACGATTCTTCTCTCGGATGTTCCGACGGCCTTCAGCTTTTCCGGTTTCCACCTCACCTTAGCCTCCCAAGCCCACCGGGCTAGCGTGATAGCCGACGCGCCCATCTGTTTTGAGCACAAAGCCCGCGCCCCTCCGTATATGACTGTTTGACAACAACAAGCCGCATCGCGCGGTGATCAGTCATAATTAAACACGGAGAAAAGCATGAAGATGAACTATATCGCGGCGTTGTCGGCGGGATTAACCGCGGCCGCATCGGCCCAAAATGAACACGAGCACGGCGCTCAAAAATATATTGAAGAACTCAATCCGGCCATCGGAGTCGTGGTCGACGCGAACCTCTATTCTGAGAGTTCGGATGAAGGCCTCCCACACATAAAAGAAGAAATGCCGGGGTTCGGGCATGGGCACGCGGAAGAGGAACATGCCCACGGTCAGGAAAACGGTTTCAACCTGCGGGAAGTGGAGCTCTACCTTTCCGGAGAGGTGGACGGTTATTTCTCGGCCGAGGCCGTTTTCGCGTTCAACGCGGAAGAGGCTGAAGTGGAGACCGCCCTATTCGAGACCACGGCCCTTCCTTGGGGTTTCACGATTAAAGGCGGCAAGTTTTTCAGCGATTTCGGCATCATAAACGCCCAGCATCCGCACCAGTGGAGCTTTGCCGACCAGCCCCTCGTTTACGAACTAACCCTAGGTGGCCACGGTCTGAACGACGTCGGCGTTCAGGGAAGCTGGCAAATGAATTCCCCCTTTACGCTGCAGGTCGGCGTGGAAGCCTTTCAGGGAAACAACGAACGCATGTTCGCCGATGAGAGCGGAGAGAACCTCCCTTCCCATGACGGGCCCCGGCTGGGTGTCGGGTGGCTGAAGGCCGGGCCGGATCTGGGCCATGCGCATACGCTTCGTTTCGGACTGTTCGGCGGCGCGGGCATCCATCAGGAAACGCATGAAGAAACGCCGGCGAGTTTCAACTATCTGGACGGAAGCTCCTATTTCGCCGGGATCGACGCGCTGTTCCGCCATGACGCCCACGGCGACCGCGGCCAAGGAAACCTCACCATCCAGAGTGAATACTTCTATCGAAACAAGGATCTAGAGTTGGTCGCGTCCGACGATCCGCTTGCTCCGCTCGGGGGCGCTCTCGATTCCAGCCAGGATGGATATTATGTACAAGGTCTGTATGGCTTCCTGCCCCGATGGCGGAGCGGGCTGAGGTGGGAGCAGGCCGGACTGGTCAATGATGTTCAGGAACCGGGAGAGGCTCGGGAGAATTTCGGCGATAGCTGGCGCGCGTCCGCCATGCTCGATTTCAGCCCTTCACCTAAATCGCTCCTTCGCTTTCAGATCAACAACGGCGATTACGAGACCGAAACGGGCTCGGAAAACGTGTGGGAGGGATATGTTCAGGTCGTCATTTCGCTGGGAGCGCACCGACACGAGGTCGAGGCCGCCTGCGACGGACGTCACTAACCAAAGCGGGCCTTCAGCGCGGCCTGCACCGGCGGCGGCACGAACAGCGAGCTGTCGCCGCCGAGTTGGGCCACTTCGCGGACGTTGCTGGAGCTGACGTAGGAGTAGTCCTGCTTCGGCATCAGAAAGATCGTCTCGATCTCGGGTTTCAGCTTCCGGTTGGTGAGCGCCATCTGGAATTCATACTCGAAATCGGAGAACGCCCGCAGGCCGCGGACGATGACCCGGATGCCCTGGGACTCAACGAAATTCACCAGCAACCCCTCGAACGGCGCCACCTCGATTCCTTTCAAATGCGCCGTTGATTCCCTGACGAGCTCCATGCGCTCGTCCAGCGAGAACAAGGGCTGTTTGCCGGCGCTGACCGCGACGGCGATCACCACGCGGGGAAATATTCGGCAAGCGCGTTCAATGACGTCCAAGTGCCCCATCGTAATGGGGTCGAACGTGCCCGCGCACATGGCGGCTTCATTCATGATTCATCCTCGGTTTTCAATTTAAGTATCAGGACGCGCGTTTTGCCATACTTCTTATCACGCGACACCGACCACTCATCGGAAACAACCGGATCGCCCTTGGAACGCATCTCGTACACCACCGTCCCGCCCTCTGTCAAAACCGAACCATGGGCGATTCCCGCGAGCGTGTTGGCCATCGCGTCGGGCAGGTCGTACGGCGGGTCCGCCAAAATCAGATCGAACCGCTCCGACGCGCGGTCGAGCCAGCGGAGCGCGTCGTGCCGCGCGGCCCGCGTTTTTCCCAGCTCGGCGGTCGCCAGCGCATCGATGTTTTTCTGGAGGTTTTTCCAGACGGTCGCGTTTTGTTCCACGAAGGTGACCGACTCCGCTCCCCTGCTCCACGCCTCCAGGCCCAGCGCGCCGGACCCCGCGAACAGATCCAGCACCTTCAGCCCTTCGCACGTGCCGCCCAACGACGAAAAAATCGCCTCGCGCACCGCCTCCATCGTGGGCCGCACCTCTTGGTCGGGCACGTTGAAGCGACGGTTCCGCAGTATTCCACTCGTAATTCTCATCCGACCAATCTAGCGGAACCCGCGGGCCTTGCAAACCCGATTGACGCGCCGCCTCGACAAAATCAGGGCGATGTGTTAGCACCTACGACTAATTTAGCGAATTCAGTGAAGGTTTAATGGTTCATAAATCACATAGAGACGCGCTCAAAACCGCGAAACGGATCGTCGTCAAGGCGGGCAGTAAAGTGCTCGTTGAAAGCAGCGGCCGCCCGGACGAGGCGCAGTTGAAACAGCTCGTGGACGAGCTCGCGGCCCTCCGGAAGGACGGCGGCGAGGTCGCGTTCGTTTCGTCGGGCGCGATCGGCGCCGGGCTTCAGGCGCTCGGCCGAAAAACGCGCCCCAAGGCGATGGCGGATCTGCAAATGGCCGCGGCCGTCGGGCAAATCCGCCTGATGAGCGCGTACGATTCCCTCTTCAGCGCGAACGACTGCCTGATCGGCCAGGTGCTGCTGACGCACGACGCGCTCAAGCACCGCGAACGTCATCTGAACGCGCGCAACACGCTGCTCAATCTCATCTCGAACGGCATCGTTCCAATCATCAACGAAAACGACGCGATCTCCACCGAAGAGATCAAGTTCGGCGACAACGACGTGCTCGCCGCGCTCGTCGCGATCCTGATCGACGCGGACGCGCTGGTGCTACTGAGCACGACGGACGGCCTGCGCGATGAAAACAACGAGCGGGTCTCCTTCATCGAGGAAGTCGATGACGGCGTGCTGGATTGGGTCGCCGACAAGGCCGACCTATTGTCGACGGGCGGAATGGCCTCGAAGCTGGAGTCGGCCCAAATCGCGGCGCGCAACGGCGTGCCGGTCGTGATCGCCAACGGCCGGAAACCCGGCGCGCTGAGCCGGATTCTCGCGGGCGAGGACGAAGGCACGCTGCTTTTCCCGAAAGAAGGAAACATTTCGAATCGCAAGCAATGGATCGCGTTTTTCAACCGCGCCGAGGGGCGTCTGGTCGTGGACGACGGCGCCGTGGAGGCGATGAACAAGGGCAAAAGCCTGCTGCCGGTCGGCGTGAAGGAAGTCCGCGGCGCGTTCGAAATCGGCGCCATGGTCGATATCCAATCGGTGGATGGAACGCTGCTGGCGCACGGGCTGGTTGAATTCGACAGCCGCGAAATCGACGCGCTCAAAGGACATAAAACCACCGGCAAGGCCGGCGAGGTTGTTCACCGCGACAATCTGGTGATGCTTTAAAAAGGAAACCCATATGAACGTTAAAGAACAGGTTTTGAAAATCGGCGCGGACGCGAAAGCGGCCAGCCGCGAACTGGCGAAGCTTTCGACCCGCAAGAAAAACGCGATCCTCGACGCGATGGCCGAGGAGCTGGACGCGCGGCGCGCCTTGATTCAGGCCGAGAACCACAAGGATCTCGCGGCCGGCCGCGCCGCCGGACTCACCAACGCGATGCTCGATCGGCTGGAACTGACCGACGCGCGGATCGACTCGATGATCAAAGGGCTGCGCGACGTCGCGGTGCTGAACGATCCGGTCGGCGAGGAGATCAGCACCTGGAACCGCCCGAACGGGCTGGAGATTCACAAGCGGCGCGTGCCGATCGGCGTGATCGGCATTATTTTCGAGTCGCGCCCGAACGTCACCTGCGACGCGGCGGCGCTCTGCTTCAAGACCTCCAACGCGGTCATTCTGCGCGGCGGCAAGGAGGCGATCCATTCGAACCTGGCGATCGCGGACGCGATGCGAACGGGCGGCGAAAGCAAGGGCATGCCCGCGAACTGTATTCAACTGATTCCCACCATCGACCGCGAGGCCGTCAAAGTGATGTGCCAGATGACCGATCATCTCGACCTGATCATTCCACGCGGCGGCGAGAGCCTGATCCGCGCCGTGATGGAAATGGCGCACGTTCCGGTGATCAAGCACTACACCGGCGTCTGCCACACCTACGTCGACGCGGCGGCCGATCTGGCGATGGCGCTGCGAATCTCCGAGAACGCGAAGTGCCAGCGCCCCGGCGTTTGCAACGCGATGGAAACCCTGCTGGTCCACCAAGACGTCGCGGCGGAGTTCCTGCCGAAGATGGGCGAGGTTTTCGACCAACATGGCGTCGAGATCCGCGGCGACAACGCCACCTGCCAGCTGATTGGAACGGCGAAACCCGCGACGGAGGCGGATTGGTCGACGGAGTACGTTGATCTGATCGTCTCGATCCGCGTGGTGGACGGCCTGACCGCGGCGATCGAGCACATCAACACTTTTGGCTCCGGCCATTCGGACGCGATCGTGACGGAAAACGACAAAGCCGCCGTCCGGTTCCTGAACGAGGTGGACGCCGCGGCCGTTTACGTGAACGCCTCGACGCGTTTCACCGACGGCGCGGAGTTCGGCATGGGCGCCGAGATCGGCGTGAGCACCGACAAACTGCACGCCCGCGGGCCGATGGGGCTTGAGGAGCTCACGACCTACAAGTACGTGATCGAGGGCAAGGGGCAGATCCGCGCGTAGACGGTTTTTATTCAGTCGCCGCGACGGGTCGGCTTTCGTCGGCCTTTTCTTGGGCCGACCGCTCCACCTCGTGGTCGTGCCGGGCGCAAAGGCTGCGGCAGTCGATCTCGTCCACGGAATAGGGTTTGACGATGCCGCGGCAGGCGCCCGCCTCGGTGAGGTCGCGCAACACGAACACGAAGTCGCGGATCAAGAGATTATATTTCGACTTAAGGGCCAGAATTTCGGCGCGCAGCTCCTCGCTGTAATGGTGCGTGAAAATCACCTCGGTGATGCCGTTTTCCTGAATCACGCGTTCCACCTCGTCGAAACGCCCGAGCACGGGATATCCATACACGATTTTACGATACAGCCCTGGATTGTCGTCGATCAACCCCGCGATTTT
>JARFRL010000044.1 GCA_029287275.1 Pontiella desulfatans | reverse complement strand
GGCCGCGACCGGTTTTCACTGACACGTTCTGAGGAACTGCAGTTTTCATGGCGTTTTAACGGGGGCGAATGGTCGCCGTTTTACAGCGAGGGCGGACGGACGTTTCTTAAACTGCCCGATGGAGACCATGAATTTGAAGTGCGCGCCCGCGACCAAGAGTTTAATATCGATCCCTCTCCGGCCCGCGTTTCCTTTACGGTTCTTCCTCCGGTTTGGAAGCAGGCGTGGTTTATATTTTTGATCCTGTTGCTTTTCGGTCTTGCGGGTTTGTTGCTGTGGATTTTCATCCGTTATCGCGAGCACCGCTTGCTCGTACAGAAAAACCGGATGGAGGAGCGGGCCGCGCACCTGGCGGAAATGGATCAGCTGAAATCCGGCTTCTTCACCAATATTTCCCATGAACTCAATACCCCGTTGACCCTGATCCTGGGGCCGCTGGAACGCATCCTCAAGCGGGAGCACGACGAGTCCAAGCGCAAGCTGCTCAACCAGGCGTTGCGGAATGTGGAGCGGGTCTCGACCCTGGCGACGCAACTGATGGATTTCCGGAAGCTGGAAAAAGGGAAAATGACCCTCAATCTGGTTGAAGACGATGCCGCTTTGTGTGTTCGCGAAACGGTTGATCTGATGCGGCCGATGGCGGATGCCAAGCACGTGAGCTGCGTCTTCCAGGGATTGGAAACGCTGCGGGGATACATCGATGAGGATCGGTTGCGTAAGATAGCGCAGAATCTGGTCGGTAACGCCATTAAGTATACGCCGTCGGGAGGCAAGGTCGGTATTGAGCTGACTGAGAAGCCGGACGATCATGAACTGGTCTTCACGGTTGAGGATTCGGGCCCCGGCATTGAGGAGGAACACCTGCAGCACATATTTGAACGATTTTACAGGGTTCCGGAAAAACAACTGATTGATGGCTCCGGCATTGGCTTGAATCTAACTAAAGACCTGGTTGAACTCTGGGGAGGCCGTATCGCGGTGGAAAGCCCGGCGCGTTTAGATGCCGAGCATCCCGGGTGCCGGTTTATCGTGGTCTTGCCATTCAAAAAAACAACCGTCACCGAATCGCGGGAGAAAGCCGATGGATAAAGAGCCCGAAAAAGAGATATATACTTTGCTTGTGGTAGAGGATGACCCCGAGCTTTGTGAATTCATTGCTTCGGGTCTGGAAGAAGAGGGGTTTAAAGCGCTCCGCGCTTCAAATGGGAAGGAAGCGTTGGAGATGGCCTTGAACCATCTTCCCGACTTGGTGCTTACCGATATCATGATGCCTGTAATGAGCGGTATTGAATTGTGCAATGAACTGAAGTCCAACATGATGACGTCACATATCCCGGTCATTATGCTTACCGCGAAAAACAGCGTGGAAAGCCAGATAGAGGGACTGGAAATCGGAGCGGATGATTATGTAACCAAGCCGTTCCATATGGCGTTGTTGGAGCTGCGGATTCATAATCTGCTTAAACAGCGAAGCCTGCTACGGAAAAAGTTTCAACACGAATTTCTTCAACTCGACCGCTCGTTTTCCGGGCAAGCCGAAGATCGGAAGTTTCTCGAGCATGCGTATAAAATTGTCGAGGAGGGGTGTGGCGATCCCGACTTCCGTCCGGAGGATTTCGCGGATGCCCTGAATCTTGGAATGCGAAGTCTTCAGCGCAAGTTGAAGAACGCCATTGACTCAACCCCGATGAAGTTCATCTCGGAAGTCCGGATGGCCGAGGCGGCAAAGCTGCTGGCGGGCTCGGATCAGACCGTGACTGATATCGCGTTTAAAGTTGGATGCGACGATTCGAGCAACTTTTCCAAGTTGTTTAAACAGCACTTTGATATGACCCCGTCTCAATACCGTTCGATGTATAGATGACGCGACCGGCGCGGAGGAGATTGAATCGAGATCCATAATGTCGATCTTCCGGAACTGGCATGGATGACTTTCCGCCCGCGGGGCGATGTGGCCTCCGTTCATCGGTGTTCCATTCGTTTACAACGGCTTCGGCTGTGACCCAGTCTTCCGAGCTGGAAGGTCGACGGTTTACTCTTTGCGCCCTTTTCCGTGTCCTCACGTTGTATGTGACCGGTAAGGGAGCGGCGTAAAAAACGATGCTCTGGCGACATCGATGACAAAAAGTTTCCTTCACGGAATGGGCCAACAGGAAACCAAAGCGACATACCAAGGTGGCTTATACGGTCGCGGAGTGTCGCCCAGCTACCGTTCTCCTGTCGCGCACCTACCTGCCTTAAAACGTGCGATTGGGAGAACATGCTGAAGGGAGAGACGTGAACTCCGTGATACGGGAAAAGGAATGTTGGTATGGAAATGTTGAGGTTGCTGAACGTGGCGGTTGTTATTTCCGGTTTAATTGTTCATGGCGCGTTTCCCATGCGAACAGCGGGAGAAACGCTCGGCGTTGATGAGCGGCCGGCTATGCGCGCGATCTCGATTCATCATCCCCACGATACCCTGATTCATGGCTGGCATGCTGATGTGCTGGCCGGGCGCGCGTTGGATCGTACCGGTACGACGGATGTTTCCGATCTCCTGAACACGGCTCTTGAAAGGCTGTTCGCGCGAGGTGGAGGAACGCTTTACCTGCCGGCCGGTAAATATCGACTCGATCAGCCGGTGTTCATACGTCCCGGAACGGCCTTGAGAGGCGATTATGTGGAGCCGAGTATCAGCGAACCGGTGGATCCAACGAAGAACACCATCATCCGCGCGTACTATGGTCGCGGCATGGATGATCAGGCTGAACCCCTGTTTATTCAGGATGGATCCAGCCTGATTGACGGTCTGGTGATCTGGTATCCGGAACAGCAGGTGGATGCAATTGTTCCTTACGCTCCGACGATTCGACAAATGGAAGTCGACTCCCAATGGGCGATCAACAGTGCCACGCGCAACGTTTTTCTCGTGAACGCCTATACCGGCATTCAGCTGGGGGACGCGAACAGCGGGACGTGCATCGAGCTGATGAAAAACATCTATGGCACTCCGCTGCGCCGCGGTATCGAAGTGTGGCGGGACGCGGATATTCCGCGGATTGTCGGCGTCGGGTTCAACCCGGATTACTGGCCGGCATCGGGGCTGGATGAAAAGCCGGTCGATCGGGCCGCGTTAAAAAAACATCTGTTTGAGAACGCGTCGGGCATTACCTATCACCGATGCGATGGCTCGGAGCTGGCGAATATTACCATTCGGGGTTATCGCAAGGGACTGGAGCTGGCCGACGGTCATATCCACGGGAAATATAAAGTCTGGCTGGACAGCGAAGGCCATTACGTCAATTTCAGAATCACGGAGTGTTACGACGCGGTCTGGATCAAGAATATTAAAAATCACGGCACCCAGTTTTATAACTGCGTTCTGGAGGGGAAGCGCGCCGCCGTTTTTGTGGAAAACCCAATGCGCGGACTGGAATGCGCCATGTTTATGGGATGCACGCTGCGCGGGGGCGAGGCGGCTCTGATGCAGTCCTGGGAAGCAAAGCCGAATGATAAGTTTTCCCTGATGTTCAGCGCCTGCAGGTTTGAAAGTCCGATGGTTTGGACGGGAGGCAACCTGATTGTAACCGATTGCGATTTCAGCTTTGAAGAAAATCATCTTTTCGTGGGCGCGGACGCCGCGTCGGCAATCATCACCGATTGCCGGTTTTCGGGCGGTCGGCAGATCGAAAACAGAGCGGGTGACCGTTTCAAGTTGAGCGCGTCCAGGAAGCAGTACATCAAGGTGCCGCCCTACACCTATGATGAAAATAAAATATCGACCTACGCGCCGACCCGACAGGATACCATATGGGTGGAGGCAGGTAACGGGAAGTCCGACGATTCACCGCGGATCCAGAAAATGATTGACGCGGTCAGCCTTAAAGGCGGCGGTTACGTGGTGCTGAACCCCGGGCTTTATATGCTGAAAAAACAGCTGACGGTCCGAAAAAACGTGGAGCTTCGCGGTCCCGTTCAGTCGTGGCAGCATTCGAAGTTTCTGTCCCATTATGTGGCCAAGGGCACACCGAAAGGCGCGGTCATCTTTGTTGAATATGGCAAAAACGACGAAAACAACGCCGCCGTTATACTGGAAGAGAACGCCGGTCTGGACGGGCTGTTTTTTCACTATCCGGACCAGCAATACAGTCCCGAAAAACAAGAGATACTTGAAACGTACGCCTGGTTGATCCGAATGAAGGGCGACCGGGCCTACGTCAAGCATGTGACCGCTTCCAACCCCTGGCGTTTTATTGATCTGCATACCCATGACGCCAAAGACTGTTATATCGGCTACTGCAACGGCGCCCCGCTGGATATCGGCATCTTTGTCGGTGAAGCCGAAAACTGCGCCATTGATAACGTGCATTTTAACAGCTGGTACTGGAACACGGTGTCTTTTCCCAATGCGCCGACGAAAGGAAAGAACGGCTACAAGCCATATCTGGACAACTGGATGAAAGCCAACACCAAGGCTTTTGTGTTCGCGGGTTCCCGTAACGTGGATGTGTATGGATCCTTCATTTTTTGTTCCAATCAGGCGTTTAAACTTTTACCGGGAAAGCGCTCCGGAAAAGGACCCAGCGGTATTGTGATCAACAGTGGGTGCGACTGGTCCAAGTACGGGCTGTACATGCACGCCAACGATGGGTTGGTGTTCGCGAACATGCATTTCATAGATGTCGCGCACTATGACGATGACCGGGAAATCAGTTCGATTTATATCGCGGAAAACTGTGATGATATCGTGTCGCTCTATAATGTCAGCACCTGGGGCAACAGTCCGCGAACCATCTATGTGCGGGGGAATACAAAGGCGCAGGTGAATATCTGCAACTTTTCCTATCAGCTCTATCCGGATCAGGAAAATATTATCGAATCCGGAAAAGTCGTTGTCGTGAACGCCATCCGCAATGTGCCCGAAACCTCGATCGGGTTCGATTTGGGATCCACTTCCCGCCTGATGATCCGGGCGAGTATTTTCCCGGAAAAACTTAAAATTTCACCCGCGCGGATCAAGGTCGATTTAGAGGCGGCCGGGGAGTCCTTTTTTGAGGCGTCCCGACATCCCGGCGTTCGGAGATCCTACTCTTTTCCATAAAACTAGAAAACGGCTCTTGGTGTGGCATCATCATGGAGGGGTCTTCGGATCGGGCACCGCGCTGGCGCCCTTTTGCACATCGAAATCAGCAGTGAATCGTGTTGAAGATGAACCGGTAAAACAGCAGGTCGATAGTTTAGATATAGAGAAAGAACTAAAATGAATCATTCTAAAAAAACACGAACTCATACGTTCCATATGATGACGGCACTCATTTTCTCACTTGCCGCCAATATAGCGGTCTTCGGTGCCGACCCAGCCCTGCCGGGCAGGATTGCGATCACCGCGGACGGAGACTCCGCGGATCCTGATGATTGGGCCGCGACCCCCATGGAACTCGCTCTGTT
>JARFRL010000019.1 GCA_029287275.1 Pontiella desulfatans | reverse complement strand
GGCGGGAAAGTCGATGACTTCATCGTCTGGCTCTATTCCACCTTCGCGTCCATGCCCGGACTGCTGTTCATCCTCGCGATCGCGATGGTGGTTCCGGGCAGGGGGTTGCTGGGCGTCTATCTGGGCATCGGCCTAACGACTTGGGTGGGGCTCTGCCGACTCGTGCGCGGCGAGGTGATGAAGCACAAGGAGCAAACCTACGTGCAAGCCGCGAAAGCCCTCGGCATCGGCTCCGGCCGCATCATGTTCAAGCACATCCTGCCCAACATCTCGCACGTCATCATCGTCACCTTCACGCTGCGCTTCCCGGCCGCGGTCGGCACCGAGGTGATTCTGAGCTATCTCGGCATCGGCGTTCAGGGCGAGCCGTCGTGGGGCCTGATGATCGACTCCGCGCGCATGCGCCTCTGGCAGGGCATGTGGTGGGAAATGACCTTCGTGACGCTGGCGCTGTTCCTGTTGGTGCTCGCCTTCAACCTGTTGGGCGACGCCCTGCGCGACGCTTTGGATCCTCGACTCAATGACTAAGCCCGACCCCATTCTGGAAGTGAAGGATCTGAGCGTCCATTTCGGGCGCGGCGCGGATTTGGTTAAAGCCGTCGATCACGTCAGCTTCACGGTCGCCCGCGGCGAAACCGTCGCGTTGGTCGGCGAATCCGGCAGCGGCAAAAGCATCAGCGCGCTGTCGCTCACCCGGTTGACGCCGCGCGCCGCGCGCTACGCCGGTGGTCAGGTGCTGTTCAACGGCGAGAACATGCTGGAGAAATCCGATCGCGAGTTGCGCGAAATCCGCGGCGGCCAGATCGCCTACATCTTTCAAGAGCCGATGGTCTCCTTCAATCCGGTCTTCACCATCGGGTGGCAGATCGAGGAGGCGATCAAGCTGCACCGCGGCAACGCCGACCGCGCCGCCGAGATCCGTCGCCTGCTGGATCTGGTCCATTTGCCCGCTCGGCTCGCGGGCGCGTATCCGCATCAAATGAGCGGCGGTCAGCTGCAGCGTTGCATGATCGCGATGGCGCTGGCCTGCTCGCCCGAGCTGCTCGTCGCGGACGAGCCGACCACCGCGCTCGACGTCACCGTCCAGCGCGAGATTCTCAATCTGCTGGCCGAGCTGAGCGCGAAGGTGAACCTCTCCGTGCTGATGATCACGCACAACTTCGGCATCGTCGCCGATCTCGCCGACCGCGTCTACGTCATGAAAAAAGGCGAGGTCGTCGAGGAGGGCGCGACGAAGGGCGTGCTCTACGACCCCCGACACGAATACACGAAACAACTCATGGCCGCCGTGCCGCGGCTAAGGCCCGCGTAAAATGGATGATCTGCTCACAGTCGAAAAGTTGAACGTGATCTACGGGGACGGCAAGGAATCCGTCCACGCGGTGAAAGACGTTTCGTTTCACATCAAGCCGGGCGAGATTTTCGGGCTGGTCGGCGAGAGTGGTTGTGGCAAGAGTTCTCTCGGGAAAGCCATTGTTCGGCTGACCGATCCGACTTCCGGCACCATCGATTTCAAGGGCGTCGACGTCGCGTCGCTCAAAGGCAGGGAACTGAAGACCTATCGACAGGAAGCGCAGATGGTCTTTCAGGATCCGTACGGCTCGCTTAATCCCCGCATGAAGGTCGGCAACGCGATCGTCGACGTGTTGCAGGTTCACGGAATCGGAGCGAACACCGCCGTGCGCCGCGCCCGCGTCGCGGAACTGTTCGAGGCGGTTGGTCTTGATCCTGAATGGGCGTGGCGCTATCCGCACGAGTTTTCCGGCGGCCAGCGCCAACGCGTCTGCATCGCCCGCGCCTTGGCGCTCGATCCCGACTTGATGGTCGCGGACGAGCCGGTCTCCGCGCTCGACGTTTCCGTGCAGGCCGAGATTCTCGAGTTGTTGGAAGAGCTGCGCGTCTCGCGCGGACTCGCGTTTTTGTTCGTAAGTCACGATCTCGCCGTCGTGCGCAACGTCTGCGACCGCGTCGCGGTGATGTACAACGGTGAAATCGTGGAGATGGGCGCGGTCGCCGACGTGATCGACCACCCTCAACACGAATACACGCGAACGTTGCTCGCCGCGGTTCCGTCGTTCTAGGCTTCCGGCTTCGGCCGGTTCAACTCTTCAAACGCCTTCAAGGCGGCGAGGCGTTCGGCTTCGCGCTTGCTTCCGGCCTGGGCTTTCCACGATTTTCCGCAGGCTTTCACCTCGACCGTGAACACCCGCTCGTGCTCGAGCCCCCCGGTTTCGATCGTCTCGTATTCGGGAATTCCATGGCCGCCGCTTTGCGCGTGTTCCTGCAGCTCGCCCTTCGGGTTGCTTTTGACGGGCGTCTCTTCCAGTTCGCCCAGTTCCGGCAGGAACACCGTTTTGAAAATCTTGTTCGCGGCGCGGGCGCCGCCGTCGATCCAGGCCGCGCCGATGATGGCTTCCACCGCGTCGGCCAGGTTGGAGGCGCGCTGGGCGCCGCCGTTTTTCCGTTCGCCGACGCCAAGCCGTAGAAATTTGCTGACGCCGATGGTGGCGCCGATCTGCGCGAGCTTGCGATCCTGAGTCAGGCGGCTGCGCAGTTTCGACATGTCGCCCTCGCGCGAGTCGGGATTGTTATTGAACAGATGTTCGGCCGCGATGAGGCTGAGCACGGCGTCGCCCAGATATTCCAGCCGTTGGTTGTCGTCTTCCGTTTCCTCGTTTTCGTAGCGAAACGATGGATGGGTGACGGCAAGCTCAAGCAACGCTTTCTTTTTGAAACGGTAGCCGATGGAGATTTCGAGTTCGCGGTAGCTGGGTTTCATCAAAACGGGGCGGCGGTTCCGATTTTAGTGTTGATGGCGGCCTCCGCGATGGAGCGGCCGTCGATGAGCTTGGGCTGCCGGCGCGGGCGCCAATGGCGTCGGCGGCTTTTGACGAGCAGCTTGTGGCCGGGGATGAACTCCAGTTTGGAGAGCGTCCACGCGAGGGGGAAGGCGAGGTTCGCGAGGCCATGCAGTCGACGGAAGCGTTGGAGTTCGCCTTGCGCGGCGTTCTCGCGAACGAGCCAGTAGGGAACCGTGGTGATGGCTTTCTGGATCGCCTCGCCGATCGTCGCGAAGCTCTCGAAGAGCCCGTTGGAATAGACGATGGTTTCGGGCACGTCGAACCCGTCTTTCAGTTTGTCGAACAATTCGGTCTCGGTATAGCCGTTGCGCGCCGCGCCGCGGGCGGTCGCCGCGAGGCCGAACGCGCTTTTAAGGAGCGCGACGAAGCTAAACGGCGCGCGGCGGGTTTCGCTGATGATGACCCAGGCATCGTTTTTCAGGACGCGGTGGCACTCGTGGAGAAATTCATAGTCGTCCGCGAAGTGTTTGAGCGCGTCGACGATCACGAGCCGATCGAACACGCCGTCCTCGAACGGAAGCTTGCCGTCCGGTATGAGCGTGATCGCCTCGTTGACGCAATAGTTGATCGAGTCGGCCGCGTCTTTCGTCGCGACCGCGGTTTTCCAACTTCCGCCGAGCTGGCGGAGTTTGGAGCTGATGACGCCGTCGCCCGCGCTGATTTCCAGACAGGTCAGGTTCATCGTTCCGCCCACGAGCGTTTTGATTCGCTCCAGCGCGCGGCCGCGGCGAATCGAACGGCTGAAAAGTTTTTCCTGCCAAAGGCGAACCTCGGCGTCCAGATTGTTATCCATTTCCCTCATAAGGGTGGGGAATATAGGAGACAAGTGATTGGGATTAAAGTCTATCCGTCCCCGAAATGACGGTCGCGGTCGTGGCGCTAACCGCGAGCGGGACGACCCGGCCCTTGAGATCGGCCGAGGTTTCGAACTCCGCGGGGACGTAATGTTGGGTGTAGCCGGTCGCTTTCCCGTCCTTGACGCCCTCGACGAGCACGTCGACTTCGCGGTTGAGGAAACGGGCGTGATAGTCCGCGGCCATGCGCTCGCCCAGCTCGCGCAGGCGTTCGCCGCGTTCCGTCGCGACGGCGCCGTTGATTTGATTGCCCATGCGCGCCGCCATGGTTTTGGGGCGCGGCGAATAGGTGAAGACGTGCATCTGCGAAAACCCGACTTTCGCGCAAAATTCGAGGCTTTCCTCGAAGTACGCGTCGGTCTCGCCGGGGAAGCCGACGATGACGTCGGTGGTGAAGGCCGGGGTGTCGAGCGCGGCGCGGGCGCGTTCGACGGCGTCGAGATACTCTTCGGCGGTGTAGCCGCGGCGCATGGCGTGGAGCACGGCGTTGGAGCCGGACTGCAGCGAAAGGTGCAGGTGCGGCATGATGTTCGGCGTGGACGACCAAACGGCGAGCAGCTCGTCGGTCAGTTCGCCGGGATGCAAACTGGAAAGGCGGATCCGTCCGATGTTCGGCACGCGCGCGAGTTCGCGGAGCATCTCGGCGAGCGACGAGCCGCGGCCGCGGCCATAGAGGCCGACGCTGACGCCGGTGACGACGAGCTCGCGGTATCCCGCTTCGGTCAGGGCGGTGGCCTCGCGGACCGCGTCGGCGATGGCTTTGTCGCGCGGTTCTTTCCGGAGTTGGGGAATGATGCAGAAGGAGCAGCCGATGTCGCAGCCGTCCTGCACCTTTAGAAAGGCGCGGGTGTGACCGTCGAAGCGGGAAAGCGTGAACGTGTCGGTCTCGATGCCGGGAACGTCGTGGTCTTTCGGCAGGGCGAGCGCGTCGAGCTGTTCCGCGAGGCGTCGCAGCCAGTCGGCGCCGGCGGGGACGCGGAAAACGGGGTCCTGATCGACCTTCGTGAGCTCGTCGTTCGCCGCGCAACCGGTCACGATCACGCGGGCGAGGGGGTTGTCGCGTTGCGCCTTGCGAATCGTCTGGCGCGATTTGCGCGCCGCGTCGGCGGTGACGCCGCAGGTATGCACGACGATCACGTCCGCGTCGTCGGAGCGCGGCGCTTTTTCGAGCCCGTAGCGTTCGAGCAACTGCTCGATCTGTTGGGCGTCGTATTGGTTGACTTTGCAACCCAAAACGCTGACGAGATAGGTTTGTAGGATGTTGGCGCTCATGCTAAAAGGACCCATTGGTTCGAAAGGGCTGATTTTCTTACGTTCTAATCGAGTTGGAAGCAAGTCGAAATCGGGCGCTTGTTGAAACCTGGTTCTAATAAGATCGAAACGGATTCACCCCTTTCAATCGCTGATTTGATGAGGCATCATCGAAAACGCGCGTAAGGTTAGCGGAATAGTCACGCATTGAGATCCGCGGTTGTTTTCGCCAGGCAAGGGGTGTAAGAGGATGCTGAGAAAAAAAGGGATTATTCTGGCGGTGATGCTGGGCGTGCTGATCGGAACCGGCGCGTTCACGTTTCGTTACGCCGAAGGCCTGTCCTATTTCAGCACCGATCCCAAAGCCTGCGCGAACTGCCACATCATGAACCCGCAATACGACTCGTGGCAAAAGTCCAGCCATCACGCGGTCGCGGGATGCATCGATTGCCACCTGCCACACACCTTCGTGGCCAAATACCTCGCGAAAGCCGAAAACGGGTGGCACCACTCGAAAGGCTTCACCACGCAGGATTTTCACGAGCCGATCATGATCAAGGGAAAGAACCACCGTATTCTGCAGCGCAACTGCGTGGAGTGCCACGCGGACACGGTGCATGAGATGTTCAAGCGCGATATGACCGACCCGGACGCGGTCAGTTGCGTCCATTGCCACGCCTCGGTGGGGCACGGCGCGTTGCCGACCAGTCTGGGCGGAGCGGATTTAGGAGAGAAACGGGAGAGGAAAAACCATGAGTAAGCTGACCAAAAAACAGGGTGGCGCGAGCGTGTTCATCGGTCTCGTCGTCGTCGTGGCGATCGCGACCGCGTTGGTGACCGCGTTGTTAACGAATATCTTCGAGCGCAAGGCCGAAGGGAACAACCGCTACGTCCGCGTGGTGGAAGTGGACGAGGACACCACGGATCCGGCGATCTGGGGAAAGAACTGGCCGAAGCAGTACGACGGCTACAAACGCACCGCGCTGGCGACGAAAACCACGTTTGGCGGCCATGGCGGAAGCGAGGCGCTTCCCGAGCAGAAGATCGAGCGCGATCCGTGGCTCAAACGCATGTTTCTGGGCTACGCCTTCTCCATTGATTACCGCGACCGCCGCGGCCACGCCTACATGCTTTCCGATCAGGAGGAAACCGAGCGCCAGACCAAACCGCAATCCGGTTCCTGCATGCACTGCCACGCGTCGATCATGCCGGTCTACCGCGCGCTGGGCGATGGCGACGCGCTCGTCGGAATGAACAAAACGCATGCTATGTCCTATCAGGAATTGAATAAGATGGTGCATGACATGGGGCACGGCCATTCCGTTTCCTGCGTCGATTGCCATGATCCGGACTCCATGCAGCTTCGCGTGACCCGCCCCGCGTTCATTGTTGGTCTGCAACGGCTCGCGGAATCCGAGGCGCCGGTTCCGGCCATTCCCTCCATCGATATCTGGCGTCAGGGCTCGCGCGCGGCGCCATACGACCCGAACATCGACGCGACGCGCGGGGAAATGCGCTCGTTCGCGTGCGGGCAGTGCCATGTGGAGTATTACTGCTCCAGCGCGATGCCGCTCACGTTCCCTTGGAGCAACGGGCTCGCCATGGAAAACCTCGAGCAGGAATGGAACGAAACCACGTTCCCGGACGGCCAGCGCTTCTTCGACTACAAACACAAAGAAACCGGCGCGGAGATTCTCAAGGCCCAGCATCCGGAGTTCGAGCTCTGGAGTCAGGGCATCCACGCCCGTAGCGGAGTTTCCTGCTCCGACTGTCACATGCCCTACATGCGCGACGGCGCGTCGAAGGTTTCCGATCACTGGGTGCGCAGCCCGCTGTTGAACGTCAACCGCGCCTGTCAGGTTTGCCACCACTCTTCCGAGAAGGAAATCCTCGCCCGCGTGGACGACATTCAGCAGAAGAACTACAAGCTGCTGCAGCGCGGCGGCGCGGCGCTGATGGATCTGCTCGACGCGGTGCAGGCGGCCCAGGCCGCCGGCGCGACCCCGGAGCAGCTGAATCCGGCGCTCGAGCTGCAACGCAAAGCGCAGTGGCGCTTGGACTACATCGCCGCCGAAAACTCCATGGGTTTCCACGCGCCGCAGGAAGCCGCCCGCATTCTGGCCGAGGCCGCGGACTACGCCCGGCAGGGCCAGATCGAGGCGCTGAAGCTGATCAATCCATAAGTTTCCCGCCGCGGAAAATCTTGAAAGGGCGCTCGAAGAGGTCGGGCGCCCTTCTTTTTTAGGTTCGCGGGGAGTTTGCGTTGGACTGAATCCCGCGGTTTGTGAGATGGTCCGCGGAGTTTTGGTAAACCACTTTTTAGATAAGGGAGATTCGATGAAACAGGAAGAAGTATTGAAGTTGTTCGAGGAGACCAGCGCGTTGCTGAATGGTCATTTCGAGTTGCGGTCCGGTCTGCACAGCAATCAGTTTTTCCAGTGCGCGTTGGTTTTGCAGTATCCGCGGATCGCGGGTCAGCTCTGCGTGGCGCTGGTTGAGAAGATGAAAGAGGAGCTCGCGGAGCTCGAAGTGGATACCGTGATCGCGCCGGCGATGGGCGGAATCACCATCGGGCACGACGTGGCCCGCGCGCTGGGCGTTCGCTTCATTTTCGTGGAGAAAGAGGATAACGAACTGAAGCTGCGCCGTTTCAAGATCAGCAAGGGCGAGCGTTTCGTCATCGCGGAGGACGTGGTCACCCGCGGCGGACGCGTTCAGGAAACCATCGACATCGTCGAGGAAAACGGCGGCGTGGTCGCCGCGATCGGGATTTATGTGAACCGCAGTGGTGGAAAAGCCGCGTTCAACGCGCCGTTGGTCAGTCTGTTGGAAATCGAGCCGATCACCTACGATCCATCCAGCTGCCCGCTTTGCGAAGAGGGCGTGGAGCTCGTTCATCCGGGTAGTAAATAAGTCGTTTCATCGCTTTGACTTGTCCCCGCCGAGGGAGTATGTTCCGAAGCTTGTTTTTTAGAATTTGAAGGAGGTCGCCCGTGTCGCACCCGTTGGAACCGATTTACGCGTTGCAGAAGAAGGATCGCAAACTTTTGAAACTCATGCGGGAACTCCGCGATATTCCGCAGCGCAAAGCCGATATAGAAGCGCAGCTCAGCGGCTCCAAGCAGAAGCTCGAAATGGCGCTCGATAGCAGGAAGCACACGGTGGCCACGCTCAAGGAGCAGGAACTCGAGGTCGAATCCCTCAAGGAAAAGGTCACCAAATACAAAAACCAGCAGATGGAAGCCCAAACCAACGACCAATACCGCGCCTTCGTGAAGGAAATCGGCGCGGTGGAGGACGAGATCAAATCGCTCGAGGAGAAGGAAATCCAGCTGATGGAAGCGCTGGAGCAGGGCAAGTCGATCGTCGACGAGCGTCAGGAAAAGCTGAACGGCGAAAAGGCGGGCATCGCGGACGAGCTCGCCGAACTCGATGAGCGCGCCGCCTATCTCGAGGAAAAAATCGAAGGCATGAAAGCCGACCGCGCCCGCGCCGCGGAGGGTTGCGATAAAGCGCTGCTTCAAAAATACACGCGCATTCTGAACAACAAACGCGACTTCGCGGTCGTGCTCGTTGAACCGGGCGGACATTGTGGCGGTTGCCACATGAAGCTCCCGCCGCAGGTCACGAACGACGCGCGGAATCCAACCAAGATCGTCGGTTGCAACTTTTGCGGCCGCATCGTTTACAATCCGCCGGAACGCGGATAACCCATTTCAGGCAGGGTGTATCGGTCGCTCTCCTTCGGGAGGGAGGAAAGTCCGGACTCCGCAGGGCGGGACGTCCCGTGGTTAACGCGGGAACTCTGACGCTAGATCGTCAGGGATGGAAAGTGCCACAGAAAACAAACCGCTCCGGTTCGCCGGAGTAAGGGTGAAAAGGTGAGGTAAGAGCTCACCGCGTGTTTAGTGATGAACATGGCAGGGTAAACCCCGTCCGGAGCAAGTTCAAATAGAGAGATGATCGGCTGCCCGTCGTGTTAAGTCTCTGGGTTGAACGCATTAGATAAATGACCGACGCCTTCGGGCGAACAGAATCCGGCTTACCGCCCTGCCTGTCTTTTTATTCTTCTTCCGGGAGCTTGCCCTGCTGGAAGACTTCGTAGGCCATGCGGTCGAGCGCTTTGCCGTTCACCAGCTCCAGCTTGTTCTTGATGTTGATGCGGTGCGTGTCGACCGTGTTGCGGCTGATGCCCAGCCGGTCGGCGATGGACACGGTGTCGAGGCCTTCGCCGATCAATTTGAAGATGTCCATCTCGCGGTTGGAAAGCGTGTCGAGCAGGCTTTTAGGTTTTTCCGGCCTTCCCGCCATCCGCTTTTCCACGCGCCGCGCCGTGTCCGCCGAGAAATACGACTCTCCGTCGAGCACCGCGCGGATGGCGGACTTCAACGTGGAGGGCGGGGAGGTCTTCATGACGAATCCATTGGCGCCCGCGGTCGCGGTTCGTTCGGCGAACAGTTTCTCTTCCGACATCGTGTAAACCAGAATGGGAAGCTTGTCGTGCGATTTTCGCAACCGTTGGATCAGATAGGTTCCGTCGGAATCCCCAAGCGACAGATCGACGATGGCGAGGTCGGGCAAGCCGTCTTGAAGTTTTTCCAGCGCCTCGGTGGCCGTCGTGGCCTCCATCGAGATTTCCCAAGCGCTTTCAGACGCGAGAAGGGTTTTCAGCCCGTCGTGGATGATGGGATGATCATCAATAACCATAATTTTTTTAGTGCCGCCAGCCATTCAGTCGCCCATTTGGTTAGTCGCTACAATTTACGAGAAAGTAACGCGGAACGAAAGCTGAATCTTATGGTAAAAATTATATTTTAATGATTAGCAAAAGATGCGGATACTTATTCCGTTGGGGACAAGCCTTTTGCTCGAAATGAATAACGGCGGATGATTGCGGGGTCGACTCACGGTTGCCGGGGCGGTTTGATCGCGATGATTTCCTCGCCGATTCGAACCGGCTCGCCGAGAAAGCGCGGCTGGCGCCGAAGAACATAGAGGTCGAGAATGGTTTTCACTCGGGCGAACGATTCACGTAGGCGCGTCGGCGTTCCGATGGAACGTTCGACGTCTTTGGCGCGATAGCCCACCGCGTCGAGCCCGCGGCGTTGCGCGATGAACAGCGCGCGGCGGATGTGGAAGTCCTGCGAGATGATCGTGATGTGGTTCTGC
>JARFRL010000485.1 GCA_029287275.1 Pontiella desulfatans | reverse complement strand
AAGGACGCCGACATGGCCGCGGCCCTCACTTGGAACGACGTGCAGGAACTACTCTCGGTATAACCAAAGGATCGCTGGATGAGCTTTTTATACGAAGAACTGGATTTTCAATCGACGCCGATCGGCGACCTGATGCTGCGTCGCCGCCGCATGCCCCAATTCGGCGACACCGATATCTATGAGGTGAAGCTGGGCGAACACTTCCTGATGACGAGCCTGTTTCATGAAGCCGAGTCCCAGCTCGCGCTTCTGGGCCTGGCCGCGACGGACCGCGCAAACCTCGACGTGCTCGTTGGCGGGCTGGGCTTGGGCTATACCGCGGTCGAGGCGCTGAAAAATCCCCGCGTGGCGTCGCTCGAAATCATCGACTTTCTCGAAGCCGTGATCGGTTGGCACCAGTCCGAGCTCGTCCCGCTGGGAAAAACGCTCAACGAAGACCCGCGTTGCGCGCTCACCCACGCGGACTTTTTCGGGCTGATCCGCGCCGCGCCGGAGAAACAGCGCGACGTGATTCTGCTCGATATCGACCACACGCCCGCGCATACGTTGGCCGCGTCCAACGCTCATTTCTACACCGAGGAAGGCCTACGCGAGCTCGTCACGCATTTAAAGTCCGACGGCGTGTTCGCCATGTGGGCGGACGGCGCGCCGGAAGCGGTCTTCGTCGAACGCCTCGCGAGCGTGTTCTCGGAGGCCGAGGGACACACCATCGAGTTCGACAACCCCATCACGGGCGGTTCGTCCGTCGGCGCGGTGTACGTGGCGCGGCCCTAGGTTCGAGAAAACGCCCCTTGAAAACGCCGCCGCGAGAAGAACGCGAAAAAGGGGTTGCCTTTCCGCGACGCTTCCCCGATATTCCACCGCTTTCCAAGATAATTGGAAACGGGGCGTAGCGCAGTCTGGTAGCGCGGTTGCTTTGGGAGCAATAGGTCGGGAGTTCGAATCTCTCCGCCCCGACCATCTTTTTCCCCATTTAAAAAAGTCGGTCATAATACGGCCATGAATCGTGGGCATTGTTTTAAGAACGGTTCTATTCGATTGAATTACTCCTCGGAGTTGAAGGATACGAAGCCTCTCTGATCCAGAGGAATAGAACGCCACGAAACAGCTGCGTGGTCCGGCCTTCGCGAATCTTACGTTGCATAGATAAGCGAAGGCCATGACCGACACCCGTTTTTCGGATCTCCCCCAACC
>JARFRL010000466.1 GCA_029287275.1 Pontiella desulfatans | reverse complement strand
ACCTACACCAATCTGGACCCCGGAGAATACACCCTCCGAGTCAAGGGATCGAACAATGATGGAATCTGGAATGAACAGGGCACCGCGATTAGGATCACCGTTCTTCCGCCATGGTGGGAAACGGCCTGGTTTCGAACCCTGTTTTTCGCGGGGCTGATCGGATTGATCTGGGCTGTTTTTCAGTTGCGGTTTCACGCGGTTAACACCCACAGACGGCAATTGGAACATGAAGTTGATGAGCGAAAAAAAAGCGAAGAACAATTTCGAGTATTCGTGTCCAATGTTCCCGGGGTCATCTACCGATGTGCCGACGATCCGGACTGGACCATGGAATTTATCAGCGATGAAATAGAGCCGTTTACAGGTTATCCGGCATCGGACTATGTAAACAAGGTGAGGTCCATCACGGATGCGTTTCATCCGGAAGATCGGCAAAGGGTTGCTGATCTAACCCAAAGGGCCCTTGAACTCCGACAGCAGTACGCACTTGAATACCGGCTGGTTCATAAAAACGGCTCCATAAGATGGATTGATGAAAAAGGCCAGGGAATCTTCGACAATAACGGGGAACTGCTTTGGCTGGATGGCGTCTTATTTGATATCACGGAACGCAAGCAGACCGAGCAGGCCTTGCGGGAAAGCGAGCTGCGGTTTCAGTCGATCGCTGACTATACCTATGACTGGGAAAGCTGG
The DNA here is from genome assembly GCA_029287275.1 of Pontiella desulfatans. GTDB lineage: Bacteria > Verrucomicrobiota > Kiritimatiellia > Kiritimatiellales > Pontiellaceae > Pontiella > Pontiella desulfatans_A. The sequence continues at coordinate 5,496 of JARFRL010000466.1, read as the reverse complement.
ATAAGCCCTGAAGGAAAACTTTTATGGGTTAATGACGCCGTGGAGAAATTAACGGGCTTCTCCATAGCCGACTGCGGCGCCATGACCGATTACCCATTACCCGTCATTGCTCCGGCGGACAGAATGCGAATGGCTCGTGAGTTCAAGGGCGCCCTGCGAAAGAGCTCCGGAAATGATGTTGAATTTCAGATCGTGAAAAAGGATGGCTCTCTGGCCTGGATGGCGGTTTCCTGGCAACCGATTTACAGCGATACAAAACAGTGGCTCGGTTATCGAAGCAGTGTGCGAAATATTACCGAACGCAAGCAGACCGAAGATGAACTGAATAAGGCGCGCAACTACATCTCGAATATCATTGATTCGATGCCCTCCATCCTGATCGGCGTCGATGCGGACCGCGTCGTTACCCAGTGGAACAGGGAGGCCGAGCGCGTCACCAGCATATCCGCTTCAGAGGCGACCGGAAAACTGATTTCAGAGGTGTTCCCTCGGTTGGCCGGTAATATCGAACGTTTGCGACGGGCCATCAGCACCGGCGAGGTCTGCTCCGAGCCCAACTCCCTCTATAAGACAAACGGCCGGGTCGGCTTCGAGGACATCACAATCTACCCGCTCGTCACCAACAACGCTCAAGGTGCCGTTATCCGCATTGACGATGTCACCTCTCGGCATGAGCTGGAAGCACAGTTGAATCAAGCTCGAAAGATGGACGCCATCGGTCAATTAGCAGGAGGAATCGCTCATGATTTCAACAACATGCTAGCCGCTATCATGAACGCGTCGGAGCTGCTGCAGTTTATTGGGCTCAATAAAGAAGGGTCCGAATACGTCGAGATGATCCTCAGCACCGCCACGCGCGCGGCCGACCTCACGGCGAAACTCCTGGCGTTCAGCCGGAAGAGTGAAGCCTTACATAAAGTGGTGGATATTGACGACGTACTAAATGACGCCCTGACGATCCTGAATAACACCATTGACAAACGGGTGTCCATTTCACTTGAGAGCAACGCGGAGAAGACCACGGTTTCGGGCAATCACGCGACCCTCCAGAACGTCATCATCAACCTAGGAATCAATGCCAGCCACGCCATGCCCCGTGGCGGAGAACTGCGGATCTCCACGATCAACCGAGTTCTCGACTCATTGTACTGTTCCACCAGTCCGTTTGAAATTGAACCAGGCCTGTATATCGTCATATCCGTGGAAGATACCGGGAGTGGAATTTCCCCGGAGAACATTGGGAAGATCTTCGAACCGTTCTTCACAACCAATGAGCTGGGAAAAGGGACCGGACTGGGATTGTCCACGGCCTACGGAACCGTGCGAGACCACTTCGGCGCGATCACGGTTTATAGTGAACTCGGAACCGGAACCGTGTTTCACCTCTACCTGCCCTGCCAGCAAACGCCTATCGGAGAAGAGCTGGATGAAGCCGCGATCATCCCGGGAACCGGCACGCTCCTTCTGGTGGATGATGAAGAGAACGTTCGTGAGATCATGGAGAGGATACTCAACAGGATGGGCTATCAACTCTTCACGGCGAAGAACGGCAAGGAAGCCGTCGCGATATTTAAAAAGTATCACAACGAAATCGACGTTGTTGTCATGGACATGGTCATGCCCGTCATGAACGGCGAGGAAGCGTTCTATGAGATGCGACGCGTTGATCCAGATTGCAAGGTGCTCATGGCGTCCGGTTTCACTAAAGACGAATGTTTGGATGAACTACTCGAAGCCGGCCTGGCCGACTTTATCCAGAAGCCATACCGATCGGCCGAAATAAGTCAGGCGCTCGCGAAGCTGATTAAACCCAAATAAACACGGGCGAGAGCGGGTTCCGGCATGCGATCCGCGCGTGAAGATCGACTCCGCGGAAGCGTAACGCCGCGCGCGGCATCCTTTCCGCGCCGTTGCTTCACTCCAAAAGCCAGCGACGGACGGAATACAGGCTGGTGATTGAAGGGACGTAGTCGGGTACCTTCCGGTAGTCCACGTTGACGCACTCCGCCGTGCCGTTCGCGCGGAAATCCGCGACGGTATCCAAAACCAACCGACGCGCTTTTTCCGGATCGGCCTGAGCCAGAGCGGGCACGATCCAAGCCAGCGGCGTCGACCAATACGCGCCATTCTGATAGGTGCCCGGCTTCGTGGAGCTTTCCGGAATTTCGTCAAAAAACCGCTCCCAAAACTCTCCCTGAGGGAGGTGCCGGACCTGACCATTCTTCACCAATCCGTCCAAATTCGTGATGAAATAATCCAGAATCCGTTCGCGGCGCGCCTCGGTCGCGACGCCAACATGGATCGCCAACATGCTTCCCCAGACGTCGATCTGCCGACAATCCTGATCGGCGGCGAAAAACATGCCGGACTCATCGTCCCAGAGGAGTCCGATATTCCGCTTGATCAAATTCGCTCGGCGGCGATATTCATCCTGATGCTCGGATTCGACGATCTCGCTCAGGCGCGCCAACTCATCGCAAGCCTGATAGTAAAGAAGCGAGGTGAAAAGAACATGGCCCGTTTTCGCGACGATGTCCGTGAACCCGTAAACGCACTGGGGATTGTCCGCCGGATTATATACCAATCCGTTTTCGGCCCTCGAAACATGATCGATCGCTCTCTTGAGTCTGGGTTCGATCGTCTCGAAGTATTCCATGTCGTCATATCGGCGCGCGTATTCGCAGACCGCCAACGCGAAACAGGGGCCATTATCCTTCGCGTGATCAGCCAGTGGATTATCTTCGCCGCCCGGACTGTAGATCGGAATTCCTTTCGCGTTGACGCGATCAGGCGCGCAACCGTCCGCGCGTTGTCCCGCCGCCATGTATATGATCGAGGCCTTCGCCTCCTCTTTGCTGATCAAGTCGCCCGCGAACTTCAAGTAGTAGTAGAAATCGCGGGTCCACAACGCTTCGTAATGCGCGATGCCATCCGGCGTGTGCAGCCAAATTCCCGAGTCGCTTTTCAGGCGACACCCCTCCAGCTGCCGCTTGGTCTCCGCGACCAGCCAGTCGTGGCCGTTTTGCCCGTCGGACGCGGACGCGACAAGTGGAACGGCTGTCAACGCGGCGATCACAATCGATTTTCTCATGGTTAGAATCCTTTTGCGATTTCAATGCCGATCCGAGCCTGAACGCTCATGATCATGAACCTGTTTTGGCCTTGCTATAAGGTTATCAAATCGAAACGAGTTCCCCAAACTTTTGGTTCCGATTTTGGCGCCATCCGCCTTGGCGATTAAAACCCGCTCGCTGAAAGCGCGGGAATTATTCCCCGGAATAGACGCAGACGTTCGTGGGATTTTCCTTCACGACGACCTGACACAGTTGGGGCAGCGCGGGCTTGATCTGGTTCCAGAACCATAGCGCGATGAATTCCGCGGTCGGGTTCTCCAGCCCTTCGATCTCGTTGAGCACCTTGTGATCCAGCCGATCGATCAGCGGATCCACCACGCGGCGCATCTCGTTGAAGTCGAGCACCCAACCCAGCACGGGGTCCAGCTCGTCCTCCACATGCACCTCGATGTAGTAGGTGTGGCCGTGCATGTTGGCGCACTTGTGCGTCGGCGGCACGTTCGGCAGCCAATGCGCGGAGTCGAACTTGAATTCCTTGTAAATCTTCATTTTCGGCATCAATCAATCCTTAACATAAGGCCGCGGGTCCGTGATCCCCGCGTCGGCGAACCCTTTCTTGCGGAGCAGGCAGGAATCGCAACGCCCGCAGGCGCGGCCGTCGGGCGCGGGGTCGTAGCAGCTGGTGGTTTTAGCGTAATCGACCCCCAACGCAAGCCCGCGTTGAATGATTTCGGCCTTGGTCAGATCGATCAGCGGCGTGTGAATCGTCAGCTTGCGCCCTTGAACCCCGGCGACGGTCGCGAGATTCGCCATGGTTTCGTAGGCCGCGATGAACTCCGGCCGGCAGTCGGGATAGCCGCTGTAGTCGAGCGCGTTGACGCCGATGAAGAGGTCGTCGGCTTCCAGCACCTCGGCCCACGCGAGCGCGTAGGAAAGAAAAACCGTGTTGCGCGCGGGGACGTAGGTGACGGGGATCTCGTCGGTCAGCTCCGCGACGTCGTCATGCTTCGGCACGTCGATGTCGGCGGTGAGCGCGGACCCGCCGAACGAGCTCAGATCGATCTCGACGATTTTATGCTGCTTGGCGGCCGCGGCTTGTTCCACCGCGCAATCGAGCTCGACGGAATGGCGCTGGCCGTAGTTGAAGGAGACGGCGTGAACTTCGTAGCCCTCGTCCAACGCCATCGCCAACGCGGTCGCGGAATCGAGGCCGCCGCTAAGTAGAACGACCGCCTTCTTCATTTAAAGCATCTCCAGCATTTTATGGGTCTGGGGAATCACGCGGACGTTGGGCAGCACGCCCAACACCTTGTCCTGCCAGCGCAGCAGCTGCTCGCCGCTGGGCACGGCGTCGGTCCTCGCGGCTTTCGTCATGGGCTGAATCACCACCAGCGTGTCCTCGCCGCCGGCTTTTTTGATGCCCTTCACCGCTTCCATCAGCTCGCCCTCGCGCGTCTCCGCGGAGAGCACCAGCTTGGTGAACACGTCGACGTCGTAATCGCGGCAGGTTTTCAGAAACTGCCAATGCGCGGGAAACGCGTTTTGCTCGTGGGTCACGCTCGAGAGCTTCACGTCCATCGCGACGATGTCTATCCATTCGATGATCGACTTGAGCTGTTGCGGCAGATCGCCCGCGGTTTCGAGATAAACGCTGTGGTCGTCGCCCACGAGCAACGGAAGCAGTTCGCGGAGGAAATGAGCCTGCAACAACGGCGCGCCACCCGTCAGGGAAACCCGCCGATTGGTTTGTTTCGAGTCCACCTCGCGGATCAGGTCCATCACCTGCGTCGCGGTCAGCGGATTCGGAATCTGCTCGAAAGTTCCGGAGCCGGGCTCCTTTTCAACCATCACGGTCTCGGTTCGTTCGGTGTTGGTGTCGCAAAAGACGCATTCGCGGTGGCACCCGCAAAAGCGGACGAAAAGATGGCGCTCGCCGACGTGCGGGCCTTCACCCTGAATCGAGCTGAATATTTCTGAAAGATACGTTTTCATGGCTCAGACAAAGTACCCGATCAATTCGGGAAACGAAGCGAAATACGCGGTCGGTTTCAACCCCCGCTGCTCGCCGAAACCGTAGGTCACGAACGCGCTCCGAACCCCCGCGTTTTCCGCCACCGCCAGATCGGTGCAATGGTCCCCCACCATCCACGCGTCGGAGGCCGCCGCGCCCGCGCGCGCCAGACACGCGCGAAGCCCCTCCGGATCGGGCTTCAACGAGGGCACGTCGCCTCCGCCAACGACGGCGCTGAAAAGATCGATGAGGCCGAAGCGCGTTAAAATGGCGCGGCACGGTTCGCCCGGCTTGTTCGTCAACACCGCGAGCTGGTGCCCCGCCGCGGCCAACGCCCGCAGCCCGTCCGCGACGCCGTCGTAGAGATCGGTGTGAACCGTGAGGTTCGACAGATAAAAGGCATGGAAGGCG
>JARFRL010000447.1 GCA_029287275.1 Pontiella desulfatans | reverse complement strand
CCTGGACGAGATGATGGAGACCGCCGGCGAGGCGCCGGTGATCCGCATCGTGAACTCCATCCTGATCGAGGCGCTGCGAAAAGGCGCGTCGGACATCCACATCGAACCGATGGAAAAATCGGTCCGTTTGCGCAACCGCATAGACGGCGTGCTTTACGAATCCCCCAGCCCGCCGAAGAATCTGCAGAACGCGATCATCTCGCGTCTTAAAATCATGTCGCAACTCGATATCGCCGAGCGGCGAATTCCGCAGGACGGGCGGTTCAAGATCAAGGCGCTGGGCAAAGAAGTGGACGTGCGCATGAGCATGCTGCCGACGGTGCACGGCGAAAAGGTCGTGATGCGTATTCTCGACAAAACCGCGCTCGCGCCGAACCTTGGCGCGCTTGGACTCGATCAACTTTCGCTCGATAACTTTTCCTACGCGCTTGGACAGCCCTACGGCATGATTCTCGTAACCGGCCCGACGGGTTCGGGTAAAACCACCACGCTTTATTCCGCCCTGCAGGAACTCAATGAGGTCGGCACCAACATCATCACCACGGAAAACCCGGTGGAATATCAGTTGGACGGCATCAACCAGGTTCAAATCAACCCCACGGTGGGCCTCAACTTCGCGGCGGCGCTTCGCTCCATTCTCCGCCAAGACCCGGACGTGGTGATGGTCGGGGAAATTCGCGACGGAGAAACCGCGACCATCGCGGTGGAGGCGGCCTTGACGGGTCACTTGGTGCTGAGCACCTTGCACACGAACGACGCCGCCGGCGCGATCGCCCGTCTCGTGGACATGGGCATCGAACCGTTCATGCTCTCCTCCTCGTTGCTGCTGACGCAGGCGCAGCGCCTGTACCGCAAACTCTGCCCCGTCTGCAAAAAGGAAACCGACATCCCGCTCGAGATCCTCAAGAAAAACCGCGTCGATCCCTCCAAAATGGAAGGCGTTCAGTTCTACGAGAAATCCGGTTGCCCGAAATGCAACGGCCTTGGATACAAAGGTCGCGGCGGAATCATGGAAATTCTACTGGTTGATGAAGTCATCCGAAAAACGGTTTTGAGCAATCCCGAAGCCGACGCCATCGCGAAAATCGCCGTGCAGAACGGGATGAGAACCCTGCGCGAGGCCGGTCTCGCCCGCGTGCGGGAAGGAATGACCTCGATCGAGGAAATCATGCGCGTCACCAGCGAGCATTAAAGGAACAACACCATGGCCAAAGAAAAATTAAAAGCTAAAGGCGGACTCCCGGTGGTTCGGGGCGCCCGTAAAATTCGTTTGAAAGAACTCTCCATCTTCACCCGACAGGTCTCGGCCATGCTTTCGGCCGGCATGCCGCTGGTGCAAACCCTGAGCGCGATGGAACAGCAAACGTCGGATAAAAACTTCACGCCGGTGATCAACGGCATCCGAACGCGCGTCGAGGGCGGCATCATGTATTCCGAGGCGCTCGCGTATTATCCCAGCATCTTCGACGAGCTCTACATCAGCATGATGCGCGCCGGCGAGGTGGCGGGCATTCTCCCCGACACGTGCTCCCGCGTGGCCCAATTCTTGGAATCCAGCAACAAGCTACGCGCCAAGGTGAAGTCGTCCATGATGTACCCCACGGTCGTGATCATCGTCTCCCTGTCCCTCTCCACGGCCCTGATCATGTTCGTGGTTCCGGTGTTCGTGCAAATGTTCTCTGATTTCGACGCGGATTTGCCCGGTCTCACGCAGGCGTTGCTTAATTTCAGCAACCTGCTGACCTCATATTGGTATATCGCCGGCGCGATCATCGCGGGCTCGATCTACGCGTTCAAACGCTACAACGCCACCGACAAGGGGCAATACAAGGTCGATATGATCCGCCTCAAATTCCCGATTCTCGGCGAGCTCGCGACCAAAGTCTCGGTCAGCCGGTTCGCGTCCACCTTCGCCCAGTTGTTGCACAGTGGCGTTCAAATCATGGAATCGCTGGAAATCGTCAGCCTCGCGACGGGCAACCGCGTGATCGGCGACTCGTTGATGGAGGCGAAGAAGGTCATCGAGGAAGGGCAACCGCTCTCCAGCGC
>JARFRL010000434.1 GCA_029287275.1 Pontiella desulfatans | reverse complement strand
GCGCTGGAGCGCGGCGACATCCAGCTCGACAACCTATACATCTCGAACCCGTCGCGCCTGAGCGCGCCTCATCTCTTTCTGCTCTCGCGGATCGGCGTCGAACTCGCGCCCGGCTCGCGCAAGAAAGAGACGCTGATCGTTGAGAAGGTCACGGTGGAAAAACCACACGTCACCCTCGAACTAACGCCGGAGACCGACACCGTCCACGAGCTCTTGAAACTCGCGAACGGTTTCATCGCGCGGGCGCCGAGCTATCAGCTTTCGCCAACCCCGGCCGCGCCGCCCACGGAGTCCCTCGTCGCCGCCGAAACCGCGCCCGCGAAGCCGCCCGTCGAACTACGCGCGCTACGGATCGACGACATCCAACTGCGCCTGCTCGACAACTCCTCGACCAATCACGCGTCGTCAATCCCGAGCACGCTCGCCGGCATCGAATCGGTCATCATGGACTTCCGGACGGGGGCGCTGAAGGTGAACGAAATCACGGTGCCCAACGTGGCGGGCTTCAGCGCGTCCAATATTTTCCATCTGGCCAACATCGACGTCGACATCGCCCCGGAGTCGATCAACTCGGAACAGGTCGTCATCAACGAGATCTTCATCAACTCCCCGAAGGTGAACCTGGAGCAGACCGAGGAAAGCGGCAACGTCGCCACGGTGCAGACCACGCTCATGAAGTTCGTTCCCGATCCGTCCGAGCTACCTGTTTTCCCCGCGCCCGCGGAGTCGTCCGCGGTGGATGTCGAGGGCGCGGTCACCAACGCGCCCGTCTTGATCGCGGATCAGCCCATCGTATTGAACCAGTTGCTCATCACCAACCTGCTGGTGAATCTCAAGCTCCCCATCGACACCAACGTGACCGCCGCCACGCGCTTCGGCATGGACATGAGCAAGCTGAACCCGATGGATTCCGTCTCGAAATTGAATCTCCGCGGAAAAGGCGCCCCCGCGGCCGATGCCGTCGTGGTGGACCCGAACGCGCCAGTCACCATCCTGTCGTTCAATCTGCTGTCGTTGGAGCCTCTTAAAGGACTTTTGTACATCAACAACCTGCGCCTCGCCAACCCGCCGATGTTCACGCGGGGAAGTCTCGTCCAACTGGATCAGTTCCGCGTCGACATCGATCCCGACACCATTCAATCCGAAACCCTGCTGATCGAGGACGTCATAATCACGAAGCCGCGGATCCGATACGAACGGCACATCACCACCGACAACATCAAGGCGCTGCGGGCGGAGATCGAACAAGCCACCACCCGACGCGGGGAACAAATGAGCGGCGCGGCCGATACGAACCAGATCGCCGCGGTCGAGCAACCAGCGGCCGAAGCAGCGACGCCGAAACAAAAAGTGATTATCGAACGCGTGCTGATCACGCAGGGCATGGTAAGCGCGAAGCTATCCGCCCTTCCGGCCCTCCCCGTGCCGCTCCCTGAGATTGAGTTGATCGACCTCGGCAAGGATAAGGGCGGCACCAGCCTCGGCGACGCGGGCAATAAAATCTTCGATTCCTTCTACGACGCCATCATCGGCGCCGTGGGCAACGCGACCGGGCTCGCCGGCGACACGCTCAAGGGCGCGGGCGCCCTCACCTTCGACGCGATCGGAAGCCTGTTCGGCGGCGCGGCGGACGGCGTGGACGGCGCGGTCAAGAAGACCGAAGAGGCCGTGAAAGAGCTCACCGAAAAGCGGAAGAAGCGCCGCGGCGCGGGCGGCCGATTCCACCCGCTCAAGTAGCCGCGAAAAAAAAGCCCCGCTCGAGACGGGGCTTTCGTTTTATCTGGAACGCGGCGCGCGGTGGCCGGTTCCTCCGCTACCACTTCGGCGCTGGCCTGGGCGATGATGTCCGCCCCCGCGGCGATCGCCGCCCCCCGTCGGGCGCGGCTTGCGCTTGCGCGGCGGCGCGGACGGAAGCTCTTCGAGCAGCTCTTCCGTCGGCATCAGGCATTTGAGATCCATGCCCAACAGCTCCTCGATCTTCGGCAGCTCGAACGATTCCATCTCGCAGGCGAAGGTGATCGACTGTCCCTTGGCGCCGGCGCGGCCGGTGCGGCCGATGCGGTGCACGTAGTCGTCCGGATTTTCCGGAATGTTGAAGTTCACCACATGGCTCAATCCATCCACGTGGATGCCGCGGCCCGCGACGTCGGTCGCGACGAGCACTTTGACCTTGCCGGCCTTGAAGTCCTCCAGAATGCGCATGCGCTTCTTCTGCGTCACGGCGCCGGAGAGCATCTCGCACTTGTGTCCGTAACGATCGAGGTCCTCGGTGAGGCGCTCGGCTTGGTCGCGGCGGTTGGTGAAGATGATGATCCGCTCGGGCTGGTCGTTCTTGATGATGTTGTAGAGCAGCTGGAACTTCTGATCGTCGGTCACGATGAAGACCTTCTGATCCACCGAATCAACCGCGACCTGTTCCGGCTCGATATCGATCCGTTCGGGTTCCACCATCCACGCCGCGGCGAGGTTCATGACGTCGTCGGAAAGCGTCGCGCTGAAGAGCACGGTCTGTCGCTTTTCTTTCGGCGGGGTTTTGTAGATGATGCGGCGCACGTCGGGAATGAAGCCCATGTCGAGCATCCGGTCGGCCTCGTCGATCACCATGATTTCGGTGAAGGCGAGCTTCACGACGTTCTTGTTGGAGAAGTCGAGCAAACGGCCCGGCGTGGCGACGACGATGTCGATGAGGTCGTCTTCGAGCTCGCGCTGCTGCTTGTTGTAGTCCATGCCGCCATACAGCACGACGGTGCGTAGGCCGGTGAACTGATTCAGTCCAACGGAATCCTCTCCGATCTGCATCGCCAGCTCGCGCGTCGGCGCGATGATCAAGGCGCGGGGGGCTCCAACGCTTTGCTTTTCGAGCGGATTATTGAGGCAGTGATTGATGATCGAGATCAGGAACGCGGCGGTCTTGCCGGTACCGGTCTGGGCGCGGCCGGCCATGTCGCGGCCTTTCAGCGTTCCGGGCAGGATCTCGCCTTGGATAGGCGTGGCGTATTGCCAGCCCAACGCGTGAATGCTCCGCATCAGGCGCGGATGCAGGTCCAGATCGTGGAAACGAATCTTGCCTTCTTCCGGCTCGATGGTGAACTCGGCGGCGTCCCACGGGGTTTCTTCATCCCGCGGTTTCGCCTCCTGTTTCGGAAGCGGCTTGAACTGGTTTTCCTCGCGGTCCTCGCGGGGCTTGCGCTCGCGGCTCTCGCCTTCGGGGCGGGGCTTGCGCTCGCGTTTTTCGCCTTCGGAGCGGGGGGCGCGTTTTTTACGCGGCGGACGCTCGGCCACGCCGTGTTTCTCGGCCCAGCGTTGCTTCAGGCGCTTTTCGTAAGCGATCCGGCGATCCTCTTCCTCGGGACGGAATTCCTTCATCCGCTCCTGTTCTTCCGCCGAGAGGGCGAAAGGCGGAGCCTCTTTCTTTTCCGTCTGCTTCGGTCGGCTCGGGCGGTCTTCGCGCGGGCCGTTCTTTTGGCCGCGCGGCGGGCGGCTCGGGCCGTCTTCGCGTGGACCGCTCTTGGGGCCGCGGCGCGGTCCGCCGCTTTGGCCTTGCGGCTTCTTCTTTCGTTGCGCCGCGGTTTTTTTCTGTCCCGGCCGCCATTCTTCCTGATGCGGCTTGGTTTCTGTTTTCTTCTGTTCGGACTGGTTTTTCTGCTGGGCTTCCTTCTTTTTCGGCTCGTCCTTTTTGCCGAACACGGAAGCGATTTTTTTAATTAAGCTCAATTTCCATTTCCTTTCGATCCGAAAGGTCTGGAAGAATGGATCATCTGTTGGATGTCTCGCTTGCTTCAAATGGGTTGTTTCGTCTCCTCGTCGAGAGAGTTCAAATCAGTGGTCCAATAAGATCCATTCTTCCATCATTTGTCGGATGATGTTTGTAGTATTTCCTGTATCCACTCGCGGGCCATGCCTTGGGCTTCGCCCTCGTTGACATATTCGTCGAACGCGGCCCGCGCGTCCTGGTTTCCCACCGGTCCTTTCATGACCGCCATGGGAACGGGCTCCGCGGTGTGCCCTTTCAGGGCCACCGGGGTGCGGTGATCGGTGCAGAGCATCAGCGTGTATTCCTCGCCGCGGTCCTCCAACCATTGGAAGATCGGGGCGCACACCTTCGCGTCGAATTCCTCGATCGCGAACGTTTTCTTTTCGGCGTCGCCCATATGCCCGCATTCATCCGGCGCTTCGATGTGAACGAAAACGAAATCCTCTCGTTCCAAAATCTCCCGCGCCGCGTCCACCTTGCCCTGATAATTCGTGTCCAGGAAGCCGGTCGCGCCGTCAACATCGGGCGCTTCCAAACCGGCTAGTTTCGCGATGCCCTTCAACAGGTCCACCGCGGAGATCACTCCGCCGCCGAGACCGTAAAGGGACTTGTATGAATCCAGTCGCATGGCGTTGCCTTGCCCCCACAACCAGATTTGGGTCGCGGGTTTCTTGCCTTCCGCGATCCGTTTTTGATTCACCGGATGATCCGCGAACACGTCTTTCGACCGCTCCATGAGCGCGCGGATTTGATCCTGTTGATCTCCCGCCGGCAGGTTTCCTTCCACCGGCTTGTCGGAGATTTCATGCGGCGGCACGCATTCGCACGCCGCGGGTCCGCCGTCCCAGACCAGGATGTGGCGGTACTGCACGCCGGGGTGGAAGGTCAGCCCTTCTTTGCCCAGCTCTTCTTGGAGCGTCTCGATCAGAGCGCGCCCTTCTTCGGTGGAGATGTGCCCGGCGGAATAGTCGTCCATGATTCCCTCGTCGGTCACCGTGACCAGGTTGCAGCGAAACGCCACGTCCGAGGGGGTCATTGGAATTTCCGCTCCGGCGGCTTCGATCGGCGCGCGGCCCGTGTAGTTGAGCGCCGCGTCGTATCCCAGCAACGCCAAGTTGGCCACGTCGGACCCGGGCGGCATGCCGTCCGGAACCGTCTGGACCATGCGCGTCTCTCCGAGCGCGGCGAATTTCCGAATCATCGGACAGTCCGCCGCCTGCAGGGGCGTCTTATCGCCCAGCGCCGCGACCGGATAGTCGCCCATCCCGTCGCCAACTAAAACCACGTATTTCACGAATAAATCTCCAAATAATTGGGCGAGAATGTCTATGAAACCGAGGCGAAAGGCAATGCCTAAGAGCACCCAATATCACGCCGACTCGATCCGCGGGTCGCTTTGTTTCGGGCGCGTTTCATGGCGGCAGGTTCAATGATTCGCGAAGAATTGACTTCCCATCGCGCCCCGCGGGGCCTATATGACGCATCTTGAAAACGGATTCCACAACATGGTCGCCGGAGCGGTCGGCGGAGATTTACGGCGTCAACAACTGGGGCGCGGATTATTTCAGCGTGTCGGCCGCGGGCGAAGTGATGGTGCATCCGCACGGCAACGGCGTGAGCGTGAGCCTGCGCGACATCGTGGACGGGCTGACGGACCGCGGCATGGACATGCCGGTGCTGTTGCGCTTTTCCGACATCCTCGACTCGCGCATCAAAAAGCTGCACGAGAGCTTTGGCCACGCCATCAACGAGTTCAAGTATCAGGGCCACTACCGCGGCGTTTACCCCATTAAGGTGAATCAGCAGCAGCAGGTGCTGGAGGAGATCACGGAATTCGGCGCGCGCTACCATCATGGGCTGGAAGCCGGCAGCAAGCCGGAGCTGATCGCCGCGCTTTCCTATATGCATGATCCGGAAGCCTATCTGGTCTGCAACGGGTATAAAGACGCCGAATTCGTCGATCTGGGCCTTTACGCCCTTAAGATGGGTTTGCAATGCGTGTTCGTGGTGGAAAATCCAACCGAACTCGAATTGATCGTCGAGCGATCGCGGGAACTGCAGATTTCGCCGATAATCGGGGTCCGGCTGAAACTGTCCACGCAGGCCTCGGGCCACTGGAATCATTCCGGCGGCGAGCGCAGCGTGTTCGGTCTCAACCCCTCGCAGGTCTGCGATCTGGTGGACCGCCTGAAGGAATTGGAAATGCTCGACTGCCTGCGGCTGCTCCACTATCACGTCGGCTCGCAAATCCCCAACATCCGCGACATCCGCGAGGCGGTGGTCGAGGCGTGCCGCGTCTACACCGGCCTCGTGAACGAAGGCGCGCCGATGGGCGTGCTCGATCTGGGCGGCGGGCTCGCGGTGGACTACGACGGCTCGCACGCCGACACCGCCACCAGCCGCAACTATAATTTGGACGAATACTGCGCGGCCATCATTGAAAACATGGTCAGCACGCTCGGCGAAAGCGGCGTCGCCCATCCGAACATCATCACCGAGTCCGGGCGCGCCACGGTGGCGTATTATTCCGTGCTGCTCTTCAACATTCTCGACGAAAGCCGCTTCGAGATCAGCGAGCTCCCCAAAAAACTCGACGACGACGCCAACGAGCTGCTCAAAAACCTGATGGCGGTCGTCAACGTGCTCGAAGTGAAGAACGCGCAGGAGTGCTATCACGACGCCTTCTACTACCGCGACGAAATCCACCAGCGGTTCAAGCGCGGCACGATGACGCTGCGCGAGCGCGCGCTGGCGGGCGAGATTTTCTGGCACATCGTGACGCGCATCGCGAAGTTGTCCAAAGAAATGGAATATGTTCCCGAGGAACTCCAGAAGCTGCCGGCCATGCTCGCGGACATCTATTACGGAAATTTCAGCCTCTTCCAATCGCTTCCCGACGTCTGGGCGATCGATCAGCTTTTCCCGATCATGCCGATCCATCGGCTGAACGAGGAACCGACGCGGGAAGTCGTGCTGGCCGACATCACGTGCGACTGCGACGGCAAGATCGATCACTTCGTGGGCGAATACACCACCCGCGACACGCTCCCGTTGCACGACTTGACGAACAAGGAATATTACCTCGGCGTCTTTCTCGTCGGCGCCTATCAGGAAACCCTCGGCGACCTGCACAATCTGCTCGGCGACACCAACGTCATCACCATCGAGGTTGATCGCAAGGGGCGCACGCGCTACACCCGCGAGATCGAGGGCGACTCCGTGGCCGACGTGCTCTCCTACGTGGAATACGACCCCAAACGCATGATCCGCCGCATCCGCGCTTTGGCCGAGGAAGCCGTTCGGAACGAAGCCATCTCGCCCAAAGAGCGCCGGCAAATCATGGAAGCCTTCGAAAGCGGCATGCGCGGCTACACCTACTTCGAGCGCTAGGCGGTTTGACGAAACCATTCGGAATCGCTACCTTCCGCTCTCATTCCTCGAAACATGATCGGAAAAATAGCGTTATGAAATTCGACACAGCGGCCATCCATATCGGGCAGGAACCGGACCAGGAAACCGGCGCGGTGATTCCGCCCGTCTACCTGACCTCCACCTTCGCGCAGCTCGAGCCCGGCCAAACCCGCGGCTACGACTACACCCGCTCGGGTAATCCGGGCTTCGACCGCCTCGGCGCGACCCTCGCCCATTTGGAACAAGCCGAATACGCGACCGTCTTCGGCAGCGGCATGGCGGCCGTCACCGCGATCATCTCCACCCTTTCCGCGGGCGACCACGTCGTGGCGGAAGAAAACATCTACGGTTGCACCTACCGAATTTACGACAAGGTCTTCAAAAAATTCGGCGTCACCATCAGCTACGTCGACCTGAGCGACCCCGCGAACCACTCCGAGATCGCGAAGCAAAAACCCGCGCTGGTCTGGATCGAATCGCCCACCAATCCGCTCTTGAAAATCATCGACATCGCGGCCGTCGCCGAAGCCGCCCACGCCGCGGGCACGGAACTGCTGGTCGACAACACCTTCGCGTCGCCCTATTTCCAGAACCCGATCGCGCTCGGCGCGGACGTCTGCCTGTCGAGCACCACGAAATACATCAACGGCCATTCCGACTGTCTCGGCGGAGTCGTTTGCGCGAACTCGGAAGCATGGAACGAAAAGATGATCTTCGCGCAGAAGGCGCTCGGTCTGAATCCGTCGCCGTTCGACTGCTGGCTGATTTCCCGCGGCCTCAAGACGCTTGGCGTCCGCATGGAGAAACATTTCGCCAACGCGCTGAAGATCGCGGAATATCTGGAAGGGCTCGACCAAACCGCGACCGTTCGTTATCCGTTCCTCCCCTCGCATCCCCAGCACGAGCTCGCGAAAAAACAGATGCGCGGCGGAAGCGGCATCGTCACCGCGGTCTTCGACCTGCCCTTCAAACAGGTCGTCAAACTGATCTCGAACCTCAAGTTGTTCTCGCTCGCGGAAAGCCTCGGCGGCATCGAGTCGCTCATCTGCCATCCCGCGTCCATGACGCACGCGTCGATTCCCCAAGCGGAACGCGAGGCGGTCGACATCACCGACGGACTCGTTCGCTTCTCCGTCGGCATCGAAGACGCCGACGACCTGATCGCGGACCTGCAAACCTCCCTCAACAATCTGTAACCCAAACTGGAATCAGGCCACGGATGAACACCGACAAACACGGATTTATTTTAAGAGAGCAAACCTACGAGTCGCCCGTCGGCCAAATTCCGATCTGTGTTAATCCGTGTTCATCCGTGGCCCCAACCCCCTTTCACGATTAGAATCATGCCGCAGGAATCACTACGAAAAAAACCGCTCTGCCGCGCCGAGGATCTGGGCAAACCGATCCCCGACACGAAGCACGCCATCTCCATGTGCCTGCCGCGCTGGCGCGACGTCGTCGGCTACGAGGAACGCGACCCGGCCACCATGGAAAAACTCCAACTCGGCTATCCGCGCTTTCTCTATCACCCGCTCGTTCAGCAAGCGTTCGACCAAGAGGGCGAAAACGTGCAGATCTATTCGACGCGAAAAGCCGCCGAACGGTGCCGCGCGTACCTGCTGAGCAAAGAGCCCGCCGCGGACATCGAGCTCCGCGGCGAGGCGATCCACTATCCCGCCGCGCTCGCGGAACACGCCAAAGACTACTGGCAGCACGCCGGCGAGGGCGTCTCCTCGCGCTGGGCCGAGGCGATGCTTGAGGGAGCCCCCGCGCCGGACGACGCCGCGGCCCGCCAAGAGATCATCGAGCGGCTCGCGGACTTCACCGGCGCCGCGCCGGAACATATTTATCTGTTCCCCTCCGGCATGGCCGCCATCAACGCGGCGTTCCTCGCGGTTCAGGAAATCAACGCCGACCGGCCCTCCGTTCAGTTCGCGTTCCCCTACGGCGACACGCTTAAACTTCAGAACAAACTCGGCTCGCGGGAACCGCTGTTCTACTCCCGCGGCGACGCCGACGATCTCCACGCGTTGGAAAACGAACTCGCCAGCACGAAGATCAACGGCCTCTTCTGCGAATTCCCCACCAACCCGTTGCTGACCTGCGTGGATCTTCCGAAGCTGCGCGCGCTGGCCGACGAGCACGCGTTCCCGATCATCATCGACGAAACGCTCGGCGCCTGCGTCAACCAGAACACCCTGCCCTTCTCCGACGTCTCCGCGATCAGCCTCACCAAATTCTTCTCCGGCACCAGCGACGTGATGGGCGGCGCGTTGATCCTCAATCCGGACGCGCCCTTCGCGGAGCGAATCAAGAACCAGCTGAAAACGATCCACGAACCCGAGGCCTTTTATCCCGCCGACGTCATTCAACTGGCGAAAGACTCGCGGTGTTGCCGCGCCCGCGTCGCGAAGATCAACGCGACGGCGTTGACGGTCTGCGAATATCTGAACGCGCATCCCGCGGTGGAGTCGGTCTATTACCCGGCCTTCACCGACCGCGCCATGTACGACCGCGTCCGCCGTCCGGACGGGGGCTACGGCGGGCTCTTCTCCTTCGTCCTGAAAGACGCGGCCAAACACACGGAGGCGTTCTACGACGCGCTCGAAATCACCAAAGGCCCGAACCTGGGAACCAGCTTCAGCCTCTGCTGTCCCTTCACCTTGATCGCGCATTACCACGAGCTCGAATGGGCCGAATCCGCCGGCGCCTCGCGCTGGCTCGTTCGCGTCTCCGTCGGAACCGAAGCCGCGGACGAACTCATCGCGCGATTCGACCGCGCCCTCGGCGCGCCGCAACCCTAGGACCCACATATGAACGCCTACCTGATCTTTATTCTCGCGCTGTTGATTTTCAACGGACTGCTTTCGCTCATCGTCGAAACGCTCAACCTGCGCCACCTCTCCACCGAGATCCCGGAAGAGTTTCATGGAATCTACGACGACGAAAAATACGCGAAATCGCAGCGCTATCTGAAGGACACCACCCGCTTCGAGCAACTTCAGTCGCTCATCACGCTTCCGCTCACCATCGCGTTCATCCTCCTCGGCGGGTTCAGTTGGATCAACGACATCGCCCAGGCCGCGTCCGAACACATGATCTTGCAAGGCTTGGTCTTCGGCGGAATCCTCATGGTGATCGGCCAGATCGCCGGCCTACCCTTTAGCGTGTACGGCACCTTCGTCATCGAAGAAAAATACGGTTTCAACAAAACCACCGCGAAGACCTTCGTCATTGATCTACTGAAAGGCCTGCTGCTGACCGTCCTGCTCGGCGCCCCCATCTTCGCGTTGGTGCTTTGGATCTTCTCCGCCTTGCCCAACGCGTGGCTCTGGGCCTGGGGCGCGCTCAGCGCCATCCAGCTCTTCCTGCTGTTCATCGCGCCGGTCGTGATCCTGCCGCTCTTCAACACGTTCACCCCGCTCGAAGAAGGCGACCTGCGCGGCGCCATCGAAACCTTCGCGGCGAAACAAAAGTTCACGCTCAGCGGAATTTTCAAGATCGACGGATCGAAGCGCTCCACCAAATCCAACGCCTACTTCACCGGCTTCGGCAAAACCAAACGCATCGCGTTGTTCGACACGCTGATTGAAAACCACTCCACCGCCGAACTCATCGGCGTGCTCGCGCACGAGATCGGGCACTGCAAGCGCGGCCACATCAAGAAAACCATGGTCATCTCGCTGGGGTCCACCCTGCTGATGTTCTACATCCTCTCGCTGTTCATCACCCAAGAGGGCCTCTACGCCGCGTTCGGCATCGAAGGAACGCCGCTCTACGCGGGCCTCGTTTTCTTTGGTTTCCTCTACACGCCCATCAGCATGCTCCTCGGGCTGCTCGGCGCCATGCTGTCGCGCAAGCACGAATTCGAGGCCGACGCGTTCGCCGCCGAAACCACCCAAGCCCCCGGCGAAATGATCAACGCGCTGAAAAAACTCTCCGTCGACAACCTGTCGAATCTCACGCCCCACCCCCTGAAGGTCTTCCTCGAATACTCCCACCCGCCCGTCCTCGAACGCGTCAAAGCCCTGCGCGCTTTCGAGACGGAATAGCGCGCCGCGGGCAGGTCGCCCGCGGACCTACATTTTGGTTGTCGGCGAGCGCCTCTTCGGAGTAATACTACCGGCCCGAATTCATTATGGAGAAGTAGACGATGTCGAAGGTTTTAATTATCGGCGCTGGCGGAGTCAGCGGCGTGGTGGTTCACAAGTGCGCGGCGCTGCCGGACGTGTTTTCCGAAATCATGCTGGCGAGTCGCACGAAATCGAAATGCGACGCGATCGCGGCCCAGCTCGAGCGGCCGATCCAAACCGCTCAAGTCGACGCGGACAACGTGCCGGAACTCGTCGCGCTGATCAAATCGTTCGGCCCCGAGCTAGTCATCAACGTCGCGCTGCCTTATCAGGATCTGCACATCATGGACGCCTGCCTCGAGACGGGCGTCGCGTATCTCGACACCGCGAACTACGAACCCGAAGATACCGCGAAATTCGAATACAAGTGGCAATGGGAATACCACGACCGCTTCAAAGAAGCCGGAATCATGGCGTTGCTCGGCAGCGGATTCGATCCCGGCGTCACCAGCGTCTTCTGCACCTACATCCAGAAACATCATCTCGACGAAATTCACACCATCGACATCATCGACGTCAACGCCGGCGACCACGGCTATCCCTTCGCGACCAACTTCAATCCGGAGATCAACATCCGCGAGGTCACCGCGAAAGGTCGTTACTGGGAAAACGGCGAATGGATCGAGACCGCGCCGCTGTCCGTCAAGCGCGCCTTCGAGGTTCCGGAAAACATCGGAACGCCGAATATTTATTTGATGTATCACGAGGAGCTCGAGTCGCTCGGCAAACATATCCCCGGGCTCAAACGCGCGCGGTTCTGGATGAGCTTCGGCGACAGTTATTTGAAACACCTCGAAGTGCTTGGCAACGTCGGCATGACGCGCATCGACGAAGTGGAATTCAACGGTCAAAAAATCGTGCCGCTGCAATTCCTGAAAGCGTTGTTGCCCGACCCCGCGTCGCTCGGTCCGCGCACCAAAGGCAAAACATGGATCGGGTGCCAAGTCACCGGCCTGAAGGACGGCGTCGAAAAAACCGTCACGATCTACAACACCTGCGACCACGAGGAATGCTACGCGGAAGTTCAATCGCAAGCCATCTCCTACACCACCGGCGTGCCCTGCATGATCGGCGCGAAGATGCTGCTGGAAAAGAAATGGACCGGAAACGGCGTCTTCAACATCGAACAAATGAATCCCGACCCCTTCATGGACGACCTCAACCAATACGGCCTGCCGTGGAAGGTCAT